>DATFDU010000345.1:0-2115 GCA_035251915.1 Dongiaceae bacterium
GATCTCGTCCGACTGGCCGAGCCTGCCCGCCGGAATTGCCGTCATGATCCGTGCCTTCTGGTCGTCGTTCAACGCGCCGGTCATCTGGGTCTCGATGAAACCGGGGGCCACGCAATTCACCGTGATGCCGCGGCTCGCCACTTCCTGGGCCAGCGACTTGGACATGCCGATCATGCCCGCCTTGGCCGCGGCATAGTTGGCCTGGCCAGGATTGCCGGTGACGCCCACCACCGAAGTGATGCCGATGATGCGGCCCCAGCGCTTTTTCATCATGCCGCGCATCGCCCCGCGCGCCAGCCGGAAGCCGGCGGTCAGGTTGACGTCGATCACCTTCTGCCAGTCCTCGTCCTTCATGCGCATGGCGAGGTTGTCGCGGGTCAGGCCGGCGTTGTTGATGAGGATGTCGATGCCGCCGAGCGCCGCATCGGCCGATTTGAGCAGCGCCTCGATCGCCGTCGCATCGCCGAGATCGGCCGGCAGCACATGCGCGCGCTCGCCCAGCTCCGCCTTCAGCGTCTCCAGCGGCTCCACGCGCGTGCCGCTGAGGCCGACGTTCGCGCCGCGTGCATGCAGCGCCTTGGCGATCGCGCCGCCAATGCCGCCCGATGCGCCGGTCACCAGCGCGCTCTTGCCGCTCAAATCGAACATGAATTGCTCCTTCTCAGCTGAGCGCCTTCAGCACCGCTTCGACATCCGCCGGCGCACCGACCGAGCTGGCCTCGATCTCCTTGTCGATGCGCTTGACCAGGCCGGCCAGCACCTTGCCGGCGCCCAGCTCGTACATCTTCGCGACCCCGAGCGACTTCATGGCGAGGACCGATTCCCGCCAGCGCACGGTCGCGGTCACTTGGCTCACCAGCAGCTTGGCGATGGTAGCGCCATCGCTGACCGGCTGCGCGGTCACGTTCGCCACCACAGGTACCGCCGGCTGCCTGATCGTCGCCTTGGCCAGCGCCTCTTCCATCGCGTCGGCGGCGGGTTGCATCAGCACGCAATGGAACGGTGCGCTGACCGGCAGCATGATACTGCGCTTCACACCCTGCTCGGCTGCGATCGCGATGGCGCGTTCCACCGCTTCCTTGGCGCCGGAGACCACGACCTGGCCCGGCGCGTTGTCGTTGGCGACACCGCACACTTTCTCGGTCTCGTCCGCCGCCTGCCTGGCGATCTTCTGCACCTGCTCGAGGTCCGGGCCCAGCAAGGCCGCCATGGCGCCGACGCCGACCGGCACCGCCTTCTGCATCGCCTGCCCGCGCAGCTTCAGCAGGCGCGCTGCATCGGACAGGCCGAGCGCGCCGGCCGCCGCCAGCGCGGAATACTCGCCGAGGGAATGGCCGGCGACGTAGCTGGCCTTGTCGGCCAGGCGCCAGCCGCCCTCCGCCTCGAGCACCCGCAGGGCGGCGATGCTGACCGCCATCAGCGCCGGCTGGGCGTTCTCGGTCAGGGTGAGGTCGCTCTCCGGCCCCTCGAACATCAGCCTGGAGAGCTTCTGCTTCAGCGCCTCGTCCACCTCCTCGAACACCAGCCGGGCGGCGGCGAAGCCGTGCGACAAGGTGAGGCCCATGCCGACGGCCTGGGAGCCCTGGCCTGGAAAGATGAAGGCACGTGTCATGGAAATTCCCTGGAAGCCGAGAATCCGCCGGCCCGGCGGAGAGAGGGCGCATAGATAGCCCCGTCGCGGGCCCTGTCAAGCGGTTGAAGGCGTTGATTAATCTTCGTTAACGCTCAATCGTAATCGCGCGCTTGCAATGCCGCTGCCGATCACTATAGTCCCGCCCGCGCTTGGGCTCAGGCCCCTGCGCACCCCTGCCGGCTCCCGTTCCTTGGCATCTTCCAAAGAACCGGCGCATGAGCGCCGCGAGGTGCCGGCTAGGTCCGATCCGCTGATGCGAGCGCCATGTTGGAGTTCCCAGCGCCGGACCGCGAAAAGCCAAAGGGAGTCCTTACAGGATGCCGTACTACGAGAACATCTTTATTGCGCGCCAGGACGTGACCAGCGCGCAAGTCGAGGGCCTGACCGAGCACTTCGCCGGGATCGTGGCCGCCCAGGGCGGCAACGTGACCAAGAAGGAGTTCTGGGGCCTGAAGAGCCTCAGCTTCCGCATCAAGAAGAAC
>DATFDU010000346.1:0-13786 GCA_035251915.1 Dongiaceae bacterium
GCGCATTCCAAGCTGCGCGCCTGCGCGATCGGGCCGGAGCTGCGCACCGGCGCGCTGCCGGACAAGCTGGAAGGCGAAAGCCGCGTCGTGCGCAAAGGCAGCGTGCTGTGGCGCAAGCCGTTCCTGAGCGGCGAGGGCAACATGTCCCACACCATCGCGAACCTCGAATACCACCATTTCAAATACGGGTTGTTCCGCCGGCCCGGCGATCTGCATGTGCATTTCTTCGGCACCGCGACCTTGAGCTTCGGCGACGGCATCCGCACCGAGCTCGGCGACGTGTTCGAGATCGAGATGGCGGAGTTCGGCGCGGCGTTGCGCAACCGCCTGGCGCCGGCACGCGGCGGCTTTGCCTATGGTGGAGTCGGAGCCTTATAAAGGCGTCATGGCGAGGCATTCCTGTATCGCGGTCGACTGGGGCTCGACCAATCGGCGAGCCTGGGCGCTCGGCGCCGACGGCGGCGCGAGCCAGGAGCGCGCCGATTCCGCCGGCCTGCTGGCCATCAAGGACCGGCGTTTCGCGGAGTCGCTCGCTGCGTTCCTGGATGGCTGGCTTGGCGGCGGCGTGCCCGTGGTGATCGCCGGCATGGCGGGCAGCCGCATGGGATGGGTCGAAGTGCCCTACGTCGCGGCGCCGGCGCCATTGGCTGACCTCGCGCGCAATCTGATGAAGGCCGGCCGGATCGCCGACAGCGACTGCTGGATCGTGCCGGGCATGAACCTGGACAGCGCCGATCAGCCCGAGGTGATGCGAGGCGAGGAGTGCCAGATGCTGGGCGCATTGCTCGGCCAAGGCCGCTCCGATGGCGTGTTCCTGACGCCCGGCACGCACTCGAAATGGGCGCGCGTCACCGACGGCAAGCTGATCGAGTTCCGCACCTATATCACCGGCGAGCTGTTCAACCTGCTGCGGCAGTCCGGCACGCTGGCGCAGCTGATGACGGGCGATGCCGAGGATGAAGCGGCGTTTGCGCGCGGCGTGCATGCGACCGGCCCCGGTATCGAGTTGCTCAACCGCGTGTTCAGCGCCCGCTCGCTCGCCTTGTTCGGCCGGCTGGATGGCAGGGAGGTCGCCAGCTATCTCTCCGGCCTGCTGGTCGGCACCGAGATGCGCGACGCGGTCGCGGCGTGGCCCGATCTCGCGCAGAGTGGCGTCACCTGCATCGGATCCGCAGGCATGCTGGCCCGCTATGGCGCGTGCGCCAATCTGCTGGGCCTCGACCTGCGGGGCATCGACAACAAGGACGTCTTGCCCGCCGCCTTGTTCTGGATCGGGCAGCAAGCCGGACTGGTGCGCCGATGACGGAGATGCTTCGCGATTGCCTGCGACGATTGCCCCTGATCGCCATCCTGCGCGGCATGAAGCCGGAGGAGGCGCCCTGGGTGCTGGAGGCCCTGGTGGCCGCCGGCTTCGCCATCCTGGAAGTGCCGCTGAACTCGCCGCGTCCGCTGGAGAGCATTGCCTATCTCGTCCGCCATGCGCCACCCGGCCTCCTGATCGGCGCCGGCACCGTCCTGACCGAGGCCGAGGTCGCCTGCGTGGCGGCGACTGGCGCCAAGCTGATCATCGCGCCCAATTATGCGGCGCCGGTGATCGCCGCCGCCAAGGCGCGCGGGCTGATCGCCTTGCCCGGCGTCGCGACGCCGACCGAGGCCTTCACTGCGCTGGCGGCCGGGGCCGACGGGCTGAAGATGTTTCCCGGCGAGCTGCTGCCGCCGGCCGCCGTCAAGGCGTGGCGCGCGGTCCTGCCCAAGGAAACGCTGCTGGTCCCGACCGGCGGCGTGACGCCGGAGAATGCCGCGGCCTACCGGGCGGCCGGTGCCGACGGCTTCGGGATCGGTTCGGCGCTCTACAAGCCGGGCATGTCGCGGGACGAGCTGGCGCAGAAGGCAGCGGCCTTCGTGGCCGCAGTCGGCTAGCCATTCGACATAGCTAACCATTCCTTAATGCGGCCGGCTTTATCCAATCGTCTGGGATAAGGCGCGACCATGGCCGAGACCTGGGATCTCTCTCTGCTGATCGACACGTCGACCAAGATCTTCGATGCCCGGGGCATGACCGGGCGCCATCTTGGCGTCGAAGCGCGCCATCTGCCCGACCACTTCTTCATCGAGTATGTCGACCCCGACAATCGCGGCCCGTTTCGCCGCCGCCTGGTCAAGATGGTGGCGCGCAAGCTGGAGATGGTGCGCGTGCGCGTGATGACGCGCGATGAGGGCTCGCAGGAGTTCTTCGCCACGTTGCGGGACTCGCCGTCGGAGGGGCAGTGGTGGCTGATGCTGGCAGCCAGCCTGCGCGACGAGACGCCGGCGTTGGCTGCCTTGGAGCGGACCGGCCTCGCCGAGGGCGACGAGTTCATGATGCTGGTCGAAAGCGCGGCGCGCCAGCTGAACGGCGAAGTCGACCTGATGCAGGTGACGGCCGAGATCCTGAGCGAGCAGTCGGCGAGTACGGCGTCGCCGGACGTGCGCAAGAAGCTCGAGAGCGAGTTCAACGAGATCGTCACCGAGAACGCCTACGACAACATCGCGACCCAGCCTCAGCCGGGCGAGTATTTGCTGCTGAAGGACCGCGCCAAGCCGGCGGCCGAGGTGATGGATCAGTTGAGCGCGGCTGCCGAGCGCCTGTCGATTCCGGCGGCGGAGCTTGGCCTGGCGGCGCGGACCATGGCGATGGAACACCTCAACGGCGACTTCAGCCAGGCCAACATCAACGGCGTCGTCTACGACCTGCGGCACGATCCGACCAAGCCCATCAAGCAATGGGAGCTGGAGCCGGAATCGGACTCCTGGATCAAGCCGGTGATCCGCGGCGCGGCGGCCGCCCTCGGACTCAAGTCGCCTAAAACAGATCGGTAGCATCCTTGAGCCGGGGCCATTGCCGGTCGCGCGGCGACAAGGTCGCGCTGGTTTTCAGCGCCGCGGGCCAGGCGATCCCGAGGTCCGGGTCGTCCCAGGCGATGCCGCGTTCGGATTTCGGCTCATAGCCAGCGGTCACCTTGTAGGCCACCATCGCGTCGGGCTCCAGGGTCATGAAGCCGTGTGCGAACCCTTCGGGCACGAACATCTGCCGGCCGTCGCCGGCGGCCAGCTCGACCGCGACGTGCCGGCCGAAGGTCGGCGAAGCGCGCCGCAGATCGACCGCGACGTCGAGAATGCGACCACGCAGGGTCTGCACCAGCTTGGCCTGGGCAAAGGGCCGCATCTGATAGTGCAGCCCGCGCAATGTGCCCACCGGGCCCGAAAGCGATTGATTATCCTGGATGAACGGCCGGTCGCCAAGGATCGGGCGCCAATCCGCGTCCTTGTAGGATTCCATGAAGAAACCGCGGCCGTCGCCGTGAACCTTCAGCTGCACGAGCTTCACGCCGGGCAAGGCGAGATCGGTGATCTGCACGGATGGAGCATCCCTTGAGCTTTGGCCGAGTGATTAGTCGACGACACCGGGTTGCACAAGCCGGATTCAGGGCCTTGGCGGGCTGTCAACCAGCTTGTATTGAGGTGAGGCGGGAATCGCGCGAGGGGAAAGCCCCGATGGGCCGCTTCCGAGAACTGTTCCGGCGCGAGCCGACGCGGCGGGAGTTGTATCTGCGGCTCGCTCGCGGACTCAACATCGAACGCGGGTACCAGAGCTGGATCGAAACCTGGGAGGACTATGGGCCGGCCCGGGATTCGACGGAGGCAATGCCGCTTTCCGTCCTCCTCGTGGGTGCGCCATCGGATGCCGACCGGGCTCATTGGGACGGACAAGGGCCTGTCTATCTGCCGAAGCTCGGCGCGCACCTCGAGGAAGCGCCCGCGGCGGGCGACTATCTCCTGATCGCACGCCCTTCGGACCGGCTGGCGGCAAGTGCGCTGCATCGCCTGAGCGCGGCGGCGAGCGCCGTCCCGGATGCGCCGATCATCTTCGGTGACGAGGACCAGATCGATCGCACTGGCCGGCGGTTTGCGCCCTGGTTCAAGCCCGATTTCGGCGAGGATCTGTTCCTTTGCCAGAACGGCTTCGGCCGCGCCGTCTTTTTCCGCAGGTCCGTGCTGGAGCGCTTGACGGTGCCGAACCGCGACGATCCGGACGATACGATCTATGATCTCGCGCTCCAGGCGATTGCGGCAACAGGCAAGGAGCCGCTGCATTGTCCCGGCATCCTCTTGCACGTAGCCGGCGATCCCGCCGCGACTCCCAGGGCGCGCAGTCTCGATTTGCCGGGTGGCACGCGCCGCGCCGCGGTCGAAACCTTCATCGCGCACCGGCCGTCGTTGTCGGGGACTGCGGTCGAAGGGCCTGATTCCGGCGGGTTCCTGCGCCTGCGCCATCCCTTGCCGGACCCGCTGCCGCTGGTCTCCATCGTCATTCCGACCCGCGACCGCAAGGATCTGCTCGAGGCCTGCATCAACAGCCTCGATCGCGCGACCAGCTACCGGAACAAGGAGATCATCGTTCTCGACAACGACAGCACGGATGCGGAGACCAAGGCCTACTTCGCGGCGCTTTCGCAAAGGCCTGACGTGCGGATCATGCCCGCGCCCGGGCCGTTCAACTATCCGCGGCTGATCAATCTCGGCGCGTCCCATGCGCGCGGCGACCTGCTCATGACGCTCAACAACGACATCGAAGCCTTCGAGCCGGACTGGCTGAACGAGATGGTGAGTCAGGTGTCGCGGCCGGGCGTGGGTGTGGTCGGCTGCCTGCTGCTCTATCCCGACCGCAGCGTGCAGCATGCCGGCGTGATCGTGGGCTTGAGCGGCGTCGCCGGCCACATGTATTCCGACGCGGCGCCCGACGATCCGGGCTATGCCGGCCGCATCTACGTGACGCAGGACCTGAGCGCGGTCACCGGCGCCTGCCAGCTGATGCGCCGTTCGCTGTTCGAACGGCTCGGCGGACTCGACGAGCGACACCTGGCGGTCGCCTACAACGACATCGACTTCTGCCTGCGCGTGCGCGAAGCGGGCCAGCGGGTGATCTACACGCCGCATGCGCGCCTGCTGCATCATCATTCCGCCAGCCGCGGCTCGGACATCCGGATCGAGCGCCTCGCCAGCTTCACATGGGAACGCGAATACATGCGCTCGCGCTGGGCGCATGTTATCTTCGACGACCCGTTCTTCAACCCGAATCTATCTTTGTCGGGGAAGCGGGGCCGCCTTGCGACCGCGCCACGGCCGCGCCTCTACAGGCGCAGCTAGGCCAGCAGCGCCTTCAGATACTGCCCGTAGCTCGAGGCCTTCATCTCGTCGGCCAGCCGCTCCAGCTGCTCGGCGGTGATGAAGTTGTTGCGGTAGGCAACCTCCTCCAGGCAGCCGATCATCTGGCCCTGACGGTGGAAGATGGTCTGCACATAGTGGCAGGCTTCCAGCCATGAATCGTGCGTGCCGGTATCGAGCCAGGCATTGCCGGCGCCGAGCTTCTCGACCTGCAGCTGCCCCGCGTCCAGGTAGCGCTGGTTGAGGTCGGTGATCTCCAGCTCGCCGCGCGCCGAAGGCTTCAGCTCGGCCGCCAGCTCCGCTGCGCGCTTGTCATAGACATAGAGCCCGATGACCGCCCAGTTCGACTTGGGCCTCTTCGGCTTTTCGACCAGACGCAGGGGACGGCCGCCGGCATCGAACTCGATGATGCCGTAGCGTTCGGGATCGGACACCCGATAGGCGAAGTTGATCGCGCCGCTGGCGAGGGTACTGGCTCGGGCGAGGCTCTGGTTGAAGCCCTCGCCGTAGATGAAGTTGTCGCCGAGGATGAGCGCGCTCGGGTCGCCGTTGATGAAGTCGCGCCCCAGCAGCAGCGCCTGCGCGATGCCTTCGGGCCGCGGCTGACGGCAATAGGAGATGTGGATGCCCCACTGCGCACCATCGCGCAGCAGATGGCGGTAGCGCTCCTCGTCCTCCGGCGTGGTGACGACCAGGATGTCGCGGATTCCCATCTGCATCAGGCTGGCGATGGGGTAATACACCATCGGCTTGTCGTAGAGCGGGATCAGCTGCTTCGACACCGCCTTGGTCGCCGGATAGAGGCGCGTGCCGCGTCCGCCGGAGAGCACGATGCCTTTCATGATCCGCGGGTTCCCGTCGCTTGAAGGCCGAGCCGTTCCCCGCCGTAGCGGCCGGACCGGAAGATGTCCTCCCACCAGTCCTTGTGGTCGATGTACCAGCGCACCGTGGACTCGAGGCCTTCGGCCAGCGAACGCGAGGGCTTCCAGCCGATCTCGGCGCGCACCTTCGAGGAATCGATGGCATAGCGGTGGTCGTGCCCCGGCCGGTCCGCCACATGCTTCATCAGCGCGCGGCTCGGCTGGTTGCGCGGCACGGCGCGATCGACCAGATCGCAGATCATCTCGGCGAGATCGAGGTTGCGGCGCTGCTCTTCCGCACCGATCAGGTATTTGCTGCCGGCCGTGCCGAAGGCCAGCACGCCGATGAGGGCGCGCGCATGGTCCTCGACATGAATCCAGTCCCGCACGTTGGTGCCGCCGCCATAGATCGGCAGCTCCTGGCCCTTGAGGGCCCGGATGATCAGGGTCGGGATGAACTTTTCCGGAAACTGATACGGCCCATAGTTGTTGCCGCAATTGGTGATCAGTGTCGGGATGCCGAAGGTGTGGCGCCACGCCGCCGCCAGGTGATCCGATGCCGCCTTGGTCGCGGAATAGGGCGAGCGTGGCTCATAGGAGCTGTGCTCGTCGAACCGCCCCTCGTCGCCGAGCGAGCCATAGACCTCGTCGGTCGAGACGTGCACCAGCCGGAACGTCGCGCGCGCCGCTTCGGGGAGAGACCCAATGTGCACGCGGCAGGCCTCCAGCAGGTTGAAGGTGCCGACCACATTGCTCATGACGAAGGCCTGCGGCCCATCGATCGAGCGGTCGACATGGGACTCCGCCGCGAGATGGATCACCGAATCGGGCCGGTGGCGCTGGAAGATCCCGGTCAGGGCGGCGCGATCGCACAGGTCTGCCTGTTCGAACTGGTAACGCGGATCGCCGGTCACGGTCGCGAGCGCGGCCGGGCTGGAGGCGTAGCCGAGCTTGTCGAGATTGACGATCCGGCAGTCGGTCGTATCCCGCAGCAGCCGGCACACGGCCGATCCGATGAAGCCGGCCCCGCCCGTCACCAGAATGGTGCGCCGGCCCAGCGCAGTTCGCAGGTCCCGCTCGGTCAGTGCCGTTCTCCCGGATTGTGCCGCAGATTGCGGCATTTAGGACACGCTGGTTCATACCGTCGTTATGGTTCGCAGTCTACTCTGCGCGGACGTGAAATACCCTGGAATCGCAACAATTAAAGGGTCACGCAGCGACCGGGCATCGCCCTCCCGTGCGACGGTTATGTCCTTGAACAACCTAGGGAGAATGGGTACTAATCCAGCACTGGGAACGGATCGCCGCAGGACCACGCAGCCGAGTCCGCCAGGCGGACCCGAACGAACCAATTTGGGTGCCTGGCGCGGGACGGGGCGACATCCGTCTGGGCCAGGCAACGAGGATAACGGGATGATCCATGCGTGGGGACGGAATAGCCTGAGCGCGCGGACGGGCGCACAGGCCAAGCGGGCGCGGCCCTGCCAAGTCGGGATTCTCCGATGCGCCTAGCCTGGATCGTTCCGGAAGCCGATCCGGCGGTCGCGAGTTTCCGCTATCGCTGCCTCATTCCCGCCTGGGCGCTGCAACAGGCCGGCCATGACAGCGTGATCTTCTCCGATCAGCACCCAGATGCGAATTCGTTCGACGCCTTGATCGTGGTGAAGCAGGCCGGCGAGCGGCTGCATGGCGTCGCGCGCGATTTCAGATCGCGCGGCAAGCCGGTCTTCCTCGATCTCTGTGACAATATTTTCGTGCCAGGCTATGCGCAGCGCCGCGGGCCGGAACTGTCGGCGGAGAGCGCCGGCGACCTTGCGCGGCATGCCGATGCCTTCGTCACGCCGACCCGCGCGCTCGAGCGGGTGGCGCGCCGCCACCTCGGGGAGGAGGTCGCGAGCTGGGTGGTGCCGGATGCCGCCATCACGCCCGATGCCTATCAGGCGATCTCCGCCTGGCTGCCGCAATCGGTTGCGTCGCCGGTGCTGGGTCCCTTTGCGAGCCGCGACCTGCATGACGGCCAAACCTTCGGGGTGGAATCCGACTGGCAGGTCGATCATCTGCCCGAAGATACCGCGCGCGTCATCTGGTTCGGTCGGCACGGCAGCTTCCATTCCGATTTCGGCATGGGACTTCTGAAGCCGGTGATCGAGGAGCTGGAGCGCGCCCACCGCGACCGGCCGATCGAGCTGGTGGTGATCAGCAACAACCGGGTGCGGTTCGACGCCTTGACCCACGGCGTCAACATCTTCACGCGCTACGAAGCCTGGTCAAACGAACGGGTGTTCTTCGAATTGTCGCGCGCCAATCTGTTCGTGATGCCGAGCGCGACGGATCCGTTTTCGCTGTGCAAGTCGGCCAACCGCGCGGTCCTGGCGCTGGCCAACGGCGTCCCGGTGGTCGCGACCTACCTCGAATCGCTCGAGCCGCTGCGCGAGGTCATGATGCTGGACGATTGGCGCGCCGGTATCGACAGCTACCTGTTCGAGCCGCAAGTCGTACGCGATCACCTGGCGCAGGCGCAGCCTATCCTGGCGAAGCACTTCAGTACCGAGGCGATCGGCCGGCAGTGGAACGAGGCGCTCGGTGGCGGCCGCGCCGAGTTGTCGGCGGCCGGCGCCCGTTGGCAGCCGGCTGTCCAGATCGCCTGAGCGGCCCGACATGCGAGAACTGCGGCGAATGGACAATTCCCGTCGGAAGAAACCGGGCCTGCTGCGCTCGATGATCGTCTCGCTGCGCGCCGTTCCGCCGCTGCAGCGGGCCATCGTGATCGTCGGCGTCTGCATCGCCGGCGTGTTCGAGCTGGTGGGTTTCGCCGCCATCATTCCGCTGCTTTCGGTGATGAGCCCTGGGGCGGAAATGTCAATGGGCGGCCGGCGCGAGATGATCCACAACGCGCTGGAGAATGCCTTCGGGACCGTCGGTCTTCCCATGATCTGGGAGACGCTGCTGCTCGCGATCCTGCTGTTCATGGTGATCAAGGCCGTCATCAGCATCGCCGTCACGCGCTATGTCGCCAGCGTCATGGTGCGCATCAACACCCAGGCGAGGCTCGACGTCATCCGCACGCTGATGCATGCGCGCTGGAGCTTCTATGCGCGCCAGCGGCTGAGCCGTCTGGTGTCCGCGGCCGGCGAAAGCTCGAACGCGGTGGGCGAGGCGTTCCAGCTCAGCACCGACATGCTGACGGCGTTCCTGCGCATCGCCATCTACCTGCTGATCTGCTACGTGATCGCGCCCGCCATGGTGCTGGTTGCCGCCGGTGTCGCCGTGATCATGGCGGTGACCTACGGCGCGCTGGTCAGGCAGTCGAAACGAGCCGCCAAGGGCCAGAGCCGGGCCATGAGGCGGATGAAGGCGGACCTGACGGACGTCTTCATCGGCATCAAGTCGATCCGCGCGATGGGCCGCCAGGCCCACATGTCGACGCTGCTGTCGAAGGACAACATGGCGCTCGACCAGAGCATGAGATCCCGCGTGCTGTCGGCCGAATACGCAGAGGAGCTGCAGGCTCCGATCATCGCGATCTGCATGGTGCTGGGCCTGCTGGGCGGCAGCCAGCTCGGCCTCGGCGGGCACGAGTTGCTGCTGGCCGCAATCCTGCTGGTGCGCCTGGTGAACACCTTCGGGTTCGTGCAACGCGGCAGCCAGCGGCTGATGGTGGCGCAGGTCTGGCTGGGCTCCGCCCGCAGTCTGATCGCCGCCGCCGAGTCGAGCCAGGAGCAGCTGACCGGCACGGTGCCGCCCGATCCGGCGGTCGGAGTCCGCTTCGAAGGCGTGTCCTTCAAGCATGCCGACGGGAAGGATCTGCTGAGCAAGGTCGACTTCGAGGTCACGGCGGGCAAGATCACGACCCTGGTTGGGCCCTCGGGGGTCGGCAAGACCACGACGCTCGATCTCGTCATCGGGCTGCTGCTGCCACGCGCCGGCCGGCTGTTGCTGGGCGGCGTCGACAGCACCGAGGTCGACCTCGCCAAGTGGCGCCAGGTGATCGGCTACGTGCCGCAGGACCTGACGCTGTTCCATGACAGCGTGCGCAACAACGTCGCGCTGGGCGAGGCGCGCTTCAGCGACGAGGAAGTCTGGCGCGCCTTGCGGGCAGCCGGCGCCGACGAGTTCATCGAAGCCCTGCCGGACGGCCTTGACCATGTCGTGGGCGAGCGCGGCCAGATGATCTCCGGCGGCCAGCGCCAGCGTATCGCGCTCGCGCGCGCCCTGCTGCATCGTCCGGCGATCCTGATCCTCGATGAAGCGACCACCGGCCTCGATCGCGAAACCGAGGAGACGATCTGCGCCCGCATCCGCGAGATGGTGGTGAGGGAAGGGCTGACGGTGCTCGCGGTCACCCATGGCGAGGCGTGGCGGCAGATGGCGGACCGGATCTACAAGATCGCCGACGGCAGCATCGTGCCGGTCGAGCCCGGCGCGCCGGCCGAAGTGGTGCCGATCTCCAAGACCAACCCGGCATTGAGCGCCTAGCCGGACGCCGTGCCCAGGATCCTCGTTATCGGCGAAACGGGACAGCTCGCCCGATCTCTGGGTGGCCTGCGCTGGCCCGCCGGACTTGATCTCGCCTTTGTCGGCCGGCGGCATCTGCCGGAGAGTGCACCCGCCGCAATCCGCGCCGCGCTCGAAGCCGGGAAGCCGGCTCTGGTGCTCAACACCGCGGCCTACACCGCGGTCGATCGCGCTGAGAGCGAGCCCGCGGCCGCGGCGGCCTTGAACGCGTCGCTGCCGCGCGCATTGGCGGGTTCGTGCACTGCGCTCGACATCCCGCTGGTGCATGTCTCGACCGACTATGTGTTCGATGGCGAGAAGCGCTCGCCATATCTCGAGACCGATGCGCCCAATCCGCTCAGCGTCTACGGCGCGACCAAGCTGGAGGGCGATCGGGCGATCGAACAGGCGGCACCGCGTCGCTGGGCGATCCTGCGCACCTCCTGGCTGGTGAGCGAACTCGGCGAGACCTTCCCGGTAAAGCTGCTGCGGCGCGCGAAGGCCGGCGAGCCCCTGCGCGTGGTCGACGATCAGTGGGGCTGCCCGACCGCCGCAGCGGACCTCGCGCGCGCGATGCAGACGGTGGGAACAAGGCTGCTTGACAACGATGCCGCGTCATCCGGCCTGTTCAATTTCCGCGGCGCTTCGGAGATGAGCTGGCACGGCTTCGCGGACAAGCTGCTGAATGCGGCCGAGCAGGCGGGCCTGAAGCGGCCGCCGTTGCACGCAGTCAAGACCGCCGATCTGAACGCACCAGCGAAGCGCCCGGCCTATTCGGTCCTGTCATGCGCGCGCATAGGGCAGACGCTCAGCACTTCCGGCCGCGCAATCGAAAGCGACCTGGACCGGATGGTGAGGACGGTTCTATCCAGCTGACGGCAAAAGAGAAGCGCCGCCGGATGGCGGCGCTTCGAGTGCCTTACATAGTGACTACATGCGTACCGGAGTGTGCTCCGCATCGAGCGCCTTCTTGAGGCCGCCCGCCTGGCGCAGATTCTGCGCTTCTTGATCCAGCTGCGCGTTCTCCATCCTGACCTGGAGGATGTGCCAGCCAACCCAGAAGACCAAGCACAACACGACCATGAGCCCCTCCCACCCGACGAACGGATAGATCGGGCCGATATCGACAATATTGCCGTCCCAATTGGCGACGTTTCCAGTCGACATGATGATTTTCCTTTCCTTTTGGCTATTCGGCGGGAGCCGCGCGCCCTTCCTGGGCCACGACCGTTCTGATTTCGTCATCCTCCTGCAGGGTCACCTCGACCGCATGGTAGTCGAGACCGGCGAGTTCCACCTCGCGCGGCACCCTCAGCAGGCCGGCCTGCTTCAGCACCCACGACATCGCGTAGCCGGGGATGAAGCCGAGCACCCAGAACATGATGATGGCGCCCATAAGCTGGCCCCATGGGGTCACCGACGCCCAAGGCTGCTCGTGACCCAGCAGGGCATCCGGCGAGGCGGGGTAGCCCCACAGCAATATGCCGGCCGCGCATACGCCGAGGAAGCCGGCATAACCGTGGACAGCCACCGCACCCACGGCGTCGTCGATCTTGAACCGCCGCTCGACCCAGTAGTGCAGCTTGTAGATGATCACCACGACGATGGCCGCGACGAGCATGGCTTCGATCGGGTGATAGAGATCGTTGCCCGCCGAAGCGGCGATAATGCCGGCGAGGCCGCAGGAGAAGGTCCAGAACGGATCACCCTTCGAGACGACATAGCCCGCCATCAACCCGCCGCACAGGGACATGATGAAGTTGAAGGTGATGGCGCTGAGCGTGGTGGCCTGCAGGTAGATGTTGGTGGCGGAGTAGAACACGCCGTCGCCCGCCTGGACGTCGAAGATCGGGATGTTGCAGGCGGCATAGAAGCCCCAGAAGCCGGTATAGATCAGGAACAGCCCGATGCATACCAGCCAGGGGTTCTGCGGCGGGATATTGCGCGGCGTCCCGTCCGGCTTAAACTTGCCGATGCGCGGGCCGAGGTTGATCAGCACCGCAAGAGCGGTGCCTCCGGCGATCGCGTGAACGACGCCCGATGCATAGGCGTCGTGATAGCCGAGCTTTTGCACCATCCATCCTGCATAGTGCCAGCCCCAGGATGCATCGATGATCCAGGTCACCGAACCCAGCATGACGGCGACGATCCAGAATGCGCCGGACCGGATCCGCTCGATGACCGAGCCTGAGACGATCGAGGCCGTGGTCCAGGAAAACAGCAGGAATGCCGCCCAGAACACGCCGTTGAGGCGCGCCCACAAGGCGGTGTCCGCTTCCGTGATGTCGGCGCTGGCCGGTTTGCCGCCCATGTGGGCGCCCATCAATTCGTTCCACGGCTCGGCGAAGCGCGAGGTCACGATGCCGCCGGTGATGCCCGGGCCGTTGACCATGGCGGAATAGAGCCACCATCCGAACAGATAGAAGGTGACGCCCACGACTGGGATCACCATTGCGTTCTTCATCAGCGTGGTCATGTGGTTCTTGCGGCGAGACACGCCGACCTCATAGGTGCAGAAGCCGACATGGATCAGGAACATTATGACGACGGTGATCCAGTAGTAGAACTCGGTGAAGATGATATTCAGTGAACCGGCGAGCTCGGTCATGTTTCCCCCTCTGGCGTTATTGGCCTCGTCGCGAGGCGAATGCCCGTAGCCGGACCCAAAGCTCGCCGACCAGAGAGAGTTGGGGTCCGCGGCCGCCGCACAGGCAAACGCCACCCCGCACATCTTGTGTGCTCTTTTGCCGCAGTATGCCACATTCGGCGGGTATTAACTAGCCGGAAAAAATGTTTCCACAGCGGATCGCGGCCCGATCCTGCCTAGGACAGCACTCCCGCGCGCGAGCTCAGCAGTCCAGACTGTTCTGCCGCTCCCACTCGGTCAGGTGCCGCGTGTAGGAATTCCACTCGGTCGTCTTCATCGTGCAGTACGACTCGATGAAGCTGTCGCCGAAATACGTGCGCATCGCCTTGCTCTTGTCGGTGAGGCGCAAGGCATCCAGCAGGTTGAGCGGCAGCTTGCGCCCGCCTTTTATCTTGTGGCCCTCGGTATACATGTTGATGTCGAGGCGCTCGCCCGGATCGCGCTTGTTGTCGATGCCGTCGAGCCCGGCGGCGAGGATGCCGGCCTGCAGCAGGTAGGGATTGGTGGCGCCGTCGGCGAGCCGCAGCTCGAACCGGCCCGCATCGGGGATGCGCACCATGTGGGAGCGGTTGTTGCCGGT
>DATFDU010000347.1:0-4763 GCA_035251915.1 Dongiaceae bacterium
ACGGCCATCTGCAGCAGCACGCGGAAGGTGTCGCGGATGTTGTTGGCGGAGAATTCCGCGAAGCTCTCGGCGCAGTCGCCGCCCTGCAGCAGGAAGGCCTTGCCCTCCGCCACGTTGCCCAGCGCTTCCTGGAGCCGCCGCGCCTCGCCGGCAAACACCAGCGGCGGATAGCTCTTCAGGCGCTCTTCCACCGATTGGAGCTTGGCCGCATCCGGATAGTCCGGAACCTGCGACACCGGCTTCGCCCGCCAGCTGTCCGGCGTCCACTTCGCGTTCATGATGGTCCCTTGCTGCTGCTCGCTCATCCCACATGGGAAAGCATCATTTGCCGGACGTTGTCCAGGCGCGCTTTCCGCATGGCGCGCACGCTAACATGCGGGATCAGTCGCAACAATCCTCAAATCATGCTGTAGAATCAATTAACTATACGAATGATTTCGATTGCCGAGAGAGGATTTTCCGGCCGCATCGGATCACTTGGCCAGCGTGAACTGGTACTTCCAGGTGTCGTTGACGAACAGCACCACGCAACCGCCGCTGCTGGCGGCGTAGCCGCGGCATCGCCGCTCCGCCAAGTCCGCCGCCAGATGGCCGGAGGGGACAGAGGTAAAGCTGTCCTCCAGGCTGTAGTCGTCGCAATTCTTCCACAGCCGCGACTGACAGATGTAGTAGGCGGCCGACTGGCCGTCGCGGGAAATCGCCAGCGCGCCGAAGCGGCCGGACACTTTCTCCAGATACTCACCAATCACCTTGGCCGCCGCCGGGCCGACGATCATCGTGCCGTTGGGCTGCAGGCCGGGTTCGGCTGCCAGCGTTGGTGTGACGGTACTCAGGGCCAAGCCGGCGGCCGCAATGATCTTCTTCAATCCAGCGAACATCATCCCCCTCCGAATCACGCGCGCGGCGCACCCCTATTTCGGCGGGACGGCGCCGGAATGCAAGCAGCGCCCGGAATTGGCTGTGACGGCCTTGGCAGATCAGGGCTGGACCGCGAAGTCCCGCTGCTGATCGTCGTTGATGAAGACGAGGATGCAGGCCGCCCCGCTCTGGCTGCGGCAGCGGGTCAGCGCCTCGTCGCGCGCGATCTTGCCGGACGGGATGGCGATGTTGCTGTCATCGCTCCCCGGCTCGTCGCAGTTCTTCCAGAGGCGCGACCGGCAGACATAGGAGACCGCCTTGGTCCCGTCCTGCGACACCGCCAGCGCACCGAACCGGCCGGACACCTGCTGCACGTAGCGCTGGATGTCGTTGTTGGCGGCGGCGGTGACGGTGAGCCGGCCGTCGGGCGAGAGGCCCTGGGCCCAAGAGGCGGAAATGAAGGTGACGAGCAGAACGATCAGGTGCGTCAGAACGCGCGCAGTGAAGAACATCAAGCCCCATCCCGGCAGTTGACGGCAGTGAGAGTAGCGGCCCTGCTCGAAATGCAACAGCACAGAATGCGGATCAAGCGGCCGGCGTCGCTTGCCGCCCGACCACCTCATGCACAATCACTTCCTCCGCGCGGCCTTTGACGTGGATCGGCCCGAGACGCCGGCAGGCAAACCCGGCGCCGGCCGCGCGTACGGTAGAGTCGCTGGCAAGGATCGCGGTGCCGAGCTCCTTGTTTGCAGCTTCGAGCCGCGCCGCGACGTTCACCGAGTCGCCGATGGCGGTGTAGTTGATGCGGCTCACCGAGCCGACGTTGCCGACCACGCAGCTGCCGGTGTTGAGGCCGATGCGGATCTTGAACGCGCCCGCTTTGCCGGTCTCGGCGCCGAGCTTGTCCTGCGCCGCAAGAGCAGCGCGCATCGCCGCCGCGGCGTGGTTGGGCAGCGGCACCAGGGCGCCGAAGATCGCAACCACCGCGTCCCCGGCATATTGCGCGATGATGCCGCCTTCGGCCTCGATCGCCGCGCCCAGCATCGTGAAGTGGGCGTTGAGCTCGCACACCAGCTCCCTGGGCTCCATCTTCTCCGCGACCGTGCTGAAGCCGGCGATGTCGGAGAACCAGATCGTGACCTCGCGCGTCTCGCCGCCGAGTTCGGGCGGCCGGTCGCTCTCCATCAGCTTCTGCGCCAGATGGACGTCGAGATAGCGCGACAGGGCCAGCGCCATCCGCCGCCGTTCCCGGTCGATCACGAAGGTGCGCAGGCCGAGCCCGATCAGGAACGCCGCGACGGCAGCGGTGACGCCGCCCAGCAGCGGCGCAAACCAGTCGAGCGAGGCCGATGCGACCGTGCCGGCGACCCACAGCAGCAGCGTGCCGGCGAGCAGCAGGCTCGCGGTCTGCGCGCGCAGGAAGATCGAGAACACGGAGCCGGCGGCTGCCATCGTCGCGAACGCCAGCATGCCGAAACCGATCGGCCAGAACCGCGCCAGTTCTCCGCGCAGCAGGTCGTTGATAGCTTGGGCATGAATGAAGACGCCCGGTATCGATCGCCTTGGATTTCGCTTCGCTTCGACTCCCGTACCGCAGGAAAGCGACAGTGGCATGGCGCTCTCGAGAAACGCGCGGCCCGAAGTCACTTTGCGATCCTCAACGTCGAAGTCGGCACCCAGCAGCACGACTTTGCCGGCGAAGGCTTTTTCCAATGCATCCGTTCCGCCCGAAGTCGCGCACTGGTGGACATCATGCATCGCATAGACCGGTGCTACAAAGACATCGCCGTAGTTGGGTGCAAGATAACGCGAGCCAGGTGGAAGGCCGTTCGCATCGAAACCGGCTCGCTGCGCAAGAGTCAGCGCAAGCCCAGGCTTCTTCTCCTTGCCGGAGCCGTGCCACAGGGGCAGATATCGTACAACACCATCGATGCCGATGTGCACGTTGGCCGAACGGACATTGGCATTGATCACGCGGATGCTGCGGTAGGATTCGTCCGGCCCAAACACCTCGCCTCCTGCGTCCGTCTCGGCCAATACGACACGCTCGGCGGCTCCCAGGCGGGCCAGCGAGGAGCGCAGCGGCCGATCGTGGCCCCGCAATGCCGGTTCGATCTCGACCGTTGTCGCGAAAATGAGATCAACGCCAATCGTCTGGGCTCCCGCCATGTCAATGGCATCAAGCACCTTCGCGAATTCCGGAGCCCAGAAAGCAAAAGGCTTGTCGAACGCGGGCACATCGAACGTCGCCCTGTCGACGTTCACCACGACCACGTGCGGCTGTTCAGCGGCATGTCGGTCGCCAAGGATTGCATGTCGCAGCGTCAACAACGCATCGAACGACAGACCATATGTAAGAAAGCGTTCGGCGATGAACCCGATCGCCAGCGCCAGGACCGCGACGATCGCCGCGAAGCGAACGCGCGTCTTCATGGATCAGAAGCGCACGACGCGCTGCAGCGTGACGACCGGTGCGACGCCGGCGTTGGGAGCGATCTGAAACGCGGCCTTGCGGTCGCCGCAGGTAGCGGTATAGACGCCGCCCTGGGTCAGCTTCATGCCGGTCTGCTTGAGATCGAGGGTGCGGCCGAACAGCGAAACGCGGATCGGCGGCTCCTTGCCGTCGAGGCGCTGGATCACGAGCGTGGGATCGCTCGGCACTGCGCCATCATCGAGCACGAATACCGGCTGCAGGCTCTCCACCAGACGGACCGGCTCATCGCTCTCGTTGCCGAGGCCGCGGATCGCGACCACCGCCGCCTCGTTGGCGCCGGCAGCGCTATCGGGATCGACCGAGCCGTTGCAGGGCACGATGGTGCGCGTGACGTTGCCGCCTTCGACTTTGCTTTCGGTCGCGCCGACCGTGACCTTGCCGCCGGAGATTTCCTCATGGGCGCAGGAATTCATGTAGCCGAGGCTCAGCGTCTCGCCCGGCTTCAGCTCGACCACAGTGCCTTCCGTCAGGATGTCGAAGGCGCGCACATCCTCGCGCGGCGGCGAAACCGATTCGACGATCGCGCTCAGCTCCTGCGCAGCGGCCAAGGACGGAAGGATCGCCAGTCCAGCCAGCAACCCCGCCCCGAGCCAACTCGCGACCGTTCGCAGCATGAACGCCACCCCTCTTGCCTTGCAATAATTGTGGTGGACCGCTCCCATGCTGTCCAGCCCGCTTGATCCCCCTTCCGCCAACGCTATGGTGGGCGGCCATGAAGCCGAAACACCCCGACACCGGCGCACGGCTGCGAATCGTCCTCGGGCCCGGGATCGCACTCGGACCCGGCAAGGCCGATCTGTTGGAAGCGATCGCCGCGACCGGCTCGATCTCGGCGGCAGGACGCAAGCTCAAGATGAGCTATCGCCGCGCCTGGCTGCTGGTGGAGGAACTGAACGGCTCGTTCCAGTCGGCCCTGGTCGCGGCCGACAAAGGCGGCGCCCATGGCGGCGGCGCGCGCCTGACCGAGCTTGGCGCGCGGGTGCTGAAGCACTTCCGCAGCATGGAACGCAAGACCCACAAGGCGATCGCGGCCGACCTCACCGCCCTCGCCAGCATCGCGCGACAGAAGTAGCTCTACGTGCTCGGCGAGTGCGGCGCGCCGATGTCGCTCTTGGCCAGCGCCACCGATTTCAGCACCGCATGAGCGGCAACGCCGGGCTTCAACCCAAGCGCCGTGGCGGAGCGGCGCGTGATCCGCGCCAGCAGCAGGTCCTGCCCGGCCCGCAGCTGCACCACGGCGCCGGGCCCCTCGCCCACCTTCACCTCGGTCACAATGACCGGCAGGATGTTGAGCGCAGACAGCCCCTCGGGCCGCTCGCGCGCGAGGATGACGTCCTGTGCCGGGATGCGCAGCCGCAGCTGGTCGCCGATCGCCGCCTCGATCCGCGGCAACAGCAGCCGGCCGGCAGAG
>DATFDU010000348.1:0-5088 GCA_035251915.1 Dongiaceae bacterium
TAGGCTGCAGACCGAAGGCATGGAGTTGACCCGCACCACCGCTGGCCCGCGCGGCTCGCTCCAGCGGTCGGAGGTATCGGCGATCAGCGCGAAGGCCTCCTGGGTGCGCTGGAACAGGCGCTGGCCCTCCGGCGTCAGGGCGATGCCGCGGGCCTGGCGCTCGAACACCCGCAGGCCGAGCCAGCCTTCCAGCCGCGCGATCCGGCGGCTGATGGCGCCATGGGTCAGGTTGAGGGCGCCGGCGGCCGCCGAAAAGCTGCCGGCCCGCGCCGCCGCTTCGAAGGCGCGCAGGGTGTCGAGCGGGGGCAGGGTCTCCAAGCTGTGAACCATACGCACAGCTCATTCGTTAATTGCTCGTTTGTCAATAGGCTCGCCGTTTCTTAATTCCCTGGGATCACTTCAACGCCAAGGGCATCCCCATGAGTGTCGTTACCGACCGTCCAGCCGCCGGCCGCTCCTTCGACCCCGCCACGGCCACCGCCATCCTGGTCACCATCGTGGCCTGGGCCTCCGCCTTCCCGGCCATCCGGGCGGGGCTGGCGGCGTTCGGCCCGCTGGAACTGGGGGCGGCACGCTTCGCCATCGCAGCCATCCCCGCGGCCTTGTTCCTGCTGATCACCCGGCCGGCCTTGCCGCGCTGGTCGGAGGCGTGGCGGTTCTTCGTCGGCGGGCTGTTCTTCGTTGCGCTCTACACGACGCTGCTCAACATCGGCGAGCAGACGGTGTCGTCGGGACCGGCGAGCTTCATCATCAACGTCAACCCCATCATCACGGCGGCGCTCGCGATGATGTTCCTGGGCGAGCGCTTCGGCCGCGGCGCATGGCTCGGCACGGCGGTGTCGTTCGCAGGCATCGGCCTCATCGCGCTCGGCGAAGGCGACGATCTCCGGATCGATGCGGGCGCGCTGCTGATCCTCGGTTCGGCCTTGTGCAACTCGATCACGACGGTGGTGCAGAAGCCGCTGTTCGTGCGGCACAAGGCGCTCACCGTCTCGGCCTGGAACATGGTGATCGGCGCGCTGCTGCTGGCGCCGTTCCTGCCGAATGCGATCGCGCAGTCGCAGGTGGCTTCGACCGAGGGGCTGGTCGCTGCGATCTATCTCGGGATCGTGCCCAGCCTCATCGCCTATGCGAGCTGGAACATCGTGCTGTCGCGCCTGCCCGCGAGCCGCGCCTCCAACTTCATGTATTGCGTGCCGCCGGTGGCGACGCTGATGGGCTTCGCGTGGCTGGGCGAGGCGCCCTCGGCGCTGAGTCTGATCGGCGGCGCGATGGCGCTGGGCGGCGTGATCCTGGTGAATCTCAGGAAGTAAGCGGTCAGCGCGGGCGAATGCTGTACGCGCCCGCGAGCACCAGCATGGCGACGACGGCGGGCGCGATCCAATACCACGACCCGTTCGCTGCCACCGCTGCCGCCGAAGCCCAGGCCACCGACGAGAAGGCCTCGGCGAAGGTGGCGATGCGCGAGGAAGTCTGGCGGCGGCGGAAATAACGCCGCCGCGCCTGGCTGCGGAACCAGATCTGGATCAGCGTGGAGGAGAACGCCGCCACCAGGATGCCGATCGCGATGATCAGCGCCATGGTCCAGGAATGGCTGACGATGCCGATCAGGAACGGCGCGAAGATTGCGAGCACCGCGATCAGCACCGCTTCGACCTTGGCGACCAGGTTCTGCGCCGGCGAGATCGGCGCGGTGGCGATGAGGTCCGGTGCATCCTCGCCCGACACCGCGAGCCAGGCGAGGCCGCCGCCCAGCTGCCCCGCCGCCATGGTCAGCACCGGCGCCAACACGATCAGCGCGCCGCGGCTGTCGCCGTAGAAGCGCCACAGCAGCAGCGCCGCCGGAATGAGGTAGAGCAGCTGCATCAGCGTCTGCGACGCGAGCCACGGGTCGCGGAACAGCAGGACCCATTCCTTGCGCTGGAGCAATTGCCGCGACGAGGTGGTGCGGAACAGGCGCGTGCTCCAGGCCCGCCGGCTGCCGCCGTGGCTGACGCTCGCCGTCGCGATGGCATAGGCGCCGAGACGGCCCGACAGCAGGACCATGGGCACGATCAGGATCATGGCAGCCGCGAGCACGGTGATGACGAGGTCCGGCCCGCTGCCCAGCAGCGCGCGGGCGGGGATCCACAGCGCGCTGTCGGCCTCGGGCATGCGAGTCAACACCAGATCGGTACCGAACAAGGTGCTGGGCGACAAGGTGCCGATGGACAGGATCGCCACCGCCTGGATGCCGATGATGAAGGCCGAGCCGACGATCGCCGATGCAACCTGCGAGGCGAAGCGGGTGCGCTTCGGCCCCAGCGTGTCGAACAGGACGGAGGCCAGCACCAATGCGATGCCGGCCGTGGTCGCCGCGGCGGCGACGGCGATGCCAAGGCCGGTGAACCAGTGCGGGCCGCCGAACAGCGCGAGCACGTTGATCGCGGGAAGCGCGATCACCAGCGCCATGATGGTGGTAGAGACCGCGATCGAAAGGACGCGGATGACGAAGAGGCGGCGCAGCGAAGCTGGCGACGAGCGGAACAGGTCAAGATCGCCGCGGCCGTAGAACAGGCGTGTCACCTGCTCCAGCGCCTGCGACAGCAGCAGGAAGAAGATCAGCAGAAAACTGCCGGTGATGGAGGTGTAGCCGCGCGTGCCAACCTCCAGCGTCATGTACGCGTGACGACCGACGACACCAAACGCGATCAGGTGCAGACCGAGTACCAGCAGGATGAAGACGATGATGACGTTGCGGCCGCGCCACCGCCCGCCGCCGGTCATCAGATAGCGCAGGTCGCGCCAGGCGAGGCGCCCTTCGTGGCGCGCGAGCCAAAGCCAGGAGCCGGACGCCGCCAGCGCCGTGGTCGCTGTTACGGTCGCGGCGATGGTCACTGTGCCGGCTCTTGCTCGGCGACCAGCGTCAGGAACACATCCTCCAGGCTGGTGTTGCTGGAGCCCGACTGCTTGCGCAGCTCCTCGAGCGTCCCCTCGGCGATCAGGCGGCCGCGCGAGATGACGCCGATGCGCTCCGCCATCCGTTCGGCGACTTCCAGGATGTGGGTGGTCAGGATGACGGTGCAGCCCTGGCGCACGCGTGCCAGCAGTGCATCCTTGACCAGGCGTGCGGCGCGGGCATCGAGGCCGGTCAGCGGTTCGTCGAGGATGATGAGCTTCGGCTCGTGGACCAGCGCGCCGGCGAGCGCCACCTTCTGCCGCATGCCCTTGGAGAAATCCTCGCAGCGTTCGTGGGCGTGCGGCTTCAGCTCCAGCCACTCGAGCAGGGCCGCCGACTTCTTGTCGGCCAGGGCGGGGTCCATGCCCCACAGCCCGGCGACGAAAGCGAGATATTCGGTGGGCGACAGCTTGTCGTAGATCATCGGCTCGTCGCTGACCCAGGCGGTGATGCGCTTGGCGGCGATCGGATCGGCCAGGGCGTCGACGCCGAAGATCGAGACCGCGCCGGCATCCGGCTGCATCAGGCCGGCCACCATCCGCAGCGTCGTGGTCTTGCCGGCGCCGTTGGGGCCGAGCAGGGCGTAGAATTCTCCCTGTCCGACCTTGAGGTCGAGGCCGTCGACGGCGGGGCGCTGGAAGGTCTTCCGCAGGCCAGTGACCCGCAGCGCCGACACGGTTCGTTCCATGTTCACCGTTGATGCTCCGATCGCGCCGTTTCCGGTCCAGAATCCGGGACTTATGCAGCGTCCATGAGAGTTGCCGGGCGGAGTTAAATATTCGTTCACGGGACCCCACGGAGCATGCCCACCACGACACTTTTGCGCTACATTCAGATTCCTGGGAACGAATCTTGTCCGAAACGGTTGTGGTCAGGCTGGAGTCTATTCAGGGCTTTTGTCGGGGAATGTGGGGATTAGGCAAAAATACCAGGAAAAGTGCGCCCACTGGCCTTGGGACAGCGCTTTTGCGCGCGTGGCAGTATGCCGGTGAGCCGCGCTTCCGCCCGCCTCCGGACCGGCCCGAGCCATCTGCGCCCGTACGTTGGATTTCTGGAGCCGGTCAATGCCAAGCACCAAGCGTTCTCCCCGGGTTGAGCCCAACGGTTCACATGACGTGAACCAAGCGGCGGCCGGGATCCCTTCCGCCGCCGACCTCGAAGATCCGACCGGCGCCATGCGCAATCTCCTGCATGCGCTGCAGGCGATGCGCGTGGGCGACTTCTCGGTCCGGCTGCCGCGCGATCGGGTCGGTCTTGCCGGCAAGATCGCGGACACCTTCAACGACATCGTCGCCGCCAACGAGCGGATGGCGCAGCAGCTGGAGCAGGTCGGCGAAGTCGTCGGCCGGCAGGGCAAGACCCGCAAGCGCGTGCGCCTCGGTCTTCCGACCGGCGCCTGGGGCGAGATGGAAGGCTCGATCAATACCCTGATCGACGATCTGCTGTGGCCGACCACCGAGCTGACCCGCGCAGTGTCGGCCGTTGCGCAGGGCGATCTGCTGCAGACCGTGCAGCTCGAGGTCGATGGACGGCCGCTGAAGGGCGAATTCCTGCGCTCCGCCACCATCGTCAACACCATGATCAAGCAGCTCAGCGTGTTCACCTCGGAAGTGACGCGCGTGGCGCGCGAAGTGGGCACCGACGGCAAGCTGGGCGGCCAGGCGCAGGTCTCCGAAGTGACCGGCGTGTGGAAGGACCTGACCGAGAGCGTCAACTCCATGGCCAACAACCTGACGGCGCAGGTCCGCAACATCGCGGATGTGACCATCGCCGTCGCCATGGGCGACTTGTCGAAGAAGATCACGGTCGACGTGCGCGGCGAGATCCTGCAGCTGAAAGAGGCCATCAACACGATGGTGGACCAGCTGCGCTCCTTCGCCTCGGAAGTGACGCGCGTGGCGCGCGAGGTCGGCACCGAAGGCAAGCTGGGTGGGCAGGCGCTGGTGCCGGGCGTTGCCGGGACCTGGAAGGACCTGACCGATTCCGTGAACGCGATGTGCGGTAACCTCACCGACCAGGTGCGCAACATCGCGCAGGTGACGACGGCGGTGGCGCGCGGCGACCTGTCGCGCAAGATCACGGTCGACGTGCGCGGCGAGATCCTGGAGCTGAAAGACACCATCAACACCATGGTGGACCAGCTCAATTCC
>DATFDU010000349.1:0-8615 GCA_035251915.1 Dongiaceae bacterium
CTGGAGAAACACGCATGCGACTGGTCGAACGTGAATCGGCAACGGCCGCTCGCGGTGCTGCGCCCGCGCTCGGTGGCGGAGGTAGCTGCGGCGATGCGCGCGTGTCATGCAGCGGGAATTGCGGTCGTGCCGCAGGGTGGCCTCACGGGACTCGCCGGCGGCGCGACGCCGCAAGCCGGCCAAGTTGTGTTGTCGCTGGAGCGGCTGAAGGGGATCGAGGAGATCGATCGCGACAGCGCGACCATGACGGTGTTGGCGGGCACGCCGCTCGAGATGGCGCAGAAGGCGGCGGAGGAAGCGGGACTCTATCTTGCGCTCGACATCGGCTCGCGCGGGTCGTGCCAGATCGGCGGCAACATCGCGACCAACGCCGGCGGCAATCACGTCATCCGCTACGGCATGGCGCGCGCGCAGGTGCTGGGGCTGGAGACCGTGCTGGCGGATGGCACCGTCCTGACCGCGCTCAGCAAGGTGATGAAGAACAATGCCGGCTATGACCTCAACCAGCTGTTCATAGGCTCGGAAGGGACGCTCGGCATCGTGACGCGCGCGGTGGTGCGGCTGCACGCCAAGCCGCGCAGCAAGAGCACGGCCTTGATCGCGACCGCCGGCTACGATGCCGCGGTGCGCGTGCTGCGGCGGCTGCAGGCCGAGCTTGGCGAGGTCAGCGGGTTCGAGGCGATGTGGCCGGACTTCTATCGCTACGTCGCGGAGCATGCCGCACTCAAGCCGATGGCGGACACATATCCGTTCTATGCACTGTGCGAGTTCCAGGGCAGCGAGCCGGAGCGCGACGGCGCGCGGCTGGAGGATTGCCTGGCTGCGACGATCGAGACCGGCGACGCGCTGGATGCCCTGATCGCACAGTCGGAGCGCGAGGCGCGCAGCTTCTGGACGATCCGCGAGGGCGAGCCGCTCGACCGCCTGCCCTACCTCATCAATTTCGACGTCAGCGCGCCGACGGCGCAGCTGGGCGCGCTCGGGGACCGGCTGATGGCGAGCCTCAAGTCGCGCTGGCCGGAGGGGCTGTTCTTCGTCTACGGCCATATCGGCGATGGCAACATCCACCTGTCGGCCTGGGCCGGCGGCGCGATGGATGAGGTGGCGCACGAGATGGACGAGATCGTCTATGGCGAGGTGCGCCGGATCGGCGGCAGCATTTCCGCCGAGCACGGCATCGGTACCCTGAAGCGCGCCTATCTCGGCCACAGCCGGTCGGCGGCGGAGATCGCGGTGATGCGCAGGATCAAGGCCGCGCTCGATCCGAAGAACATACTCAATCCGGGCAAGGTGATCTGAATGCAGTCCATCCGTTCCATTTCGGTCGTCGGCTGCCATGCCGAGGGCGAGGTCGGGGATGTCATCACCGGCGGCGTGCCGCCGCCGGCCGGCGCCACCATGTACGACAAGATGCGCACCATGGAGCGCGAGCACGACCATATCCGCAAGCTGCTGATGTGCGAGCCGCGCGGGTCGGTGGCGCGGCATCTCAACTTCATCGTGCCGGCGACGCGGCCGGACTGTGATTTCGGCGTCATCATCATGGAGCCGACGGAATATGTACCGATGTCCGGCTCCAACCTCATCTGCACCGTGACGGTGGCGCTGGAGACCGGCCTCATGCCGATGCAGGAACCGACCACCGAGGTGACGGTCGACACCCCCGCCGGACCGGTCAGGGCGGTCGCGCAGTGCCATGACGGCAAGTGCGTGTCGGTGGAATTCGGCAATGTGCCCTGCTTCGTCGACAAGCTGGACGCGACCATCGAGGTCACCGGCGTCGGCTCGGTCACGCTCGACGTCGCCTATGGCGGCATGTTCTACGCCATCGTGGATGCGACCAGGCTGGGCTACGAGATCGCACCCGGCGAGGCGCGCGAGCTGGCGGTGCTGGGCGAGAAGGTGCGCCTCGCGGCGCGCGAGCAGCTCAACGTCGTGCACCCGGAGAATCACGGCATCAACGGCGTCTCGATCGTGCAGCTCAACCGGCCGTTCGAAGGCGTCGGCAAGGCGACGCGCAACACCTGCATCGTCGCCCCCGGCCGCTCCGACCGCAGCCCGACCGGCACCGGCACCTGCGCGCGCATGGCGGTGCTGCACGCGCGCGGCCAGATGAAAGTCGGCGATCACATGTTCCACGAGAGCATCATCGGCTCGCGCTTCAAGGGCACGATCGCTGGCGAGACCAGGATCGCCGGCCGCCCCGCCATCCTGCCGCGCATCGAGGGCCGTGCCTGGATCACCGGCTTCCACAGCTATTGCCTCGACGCGGGCGATCCCTATCCGCAGGGCTACGTGGTGGCGGACAGCTGGGGTGTTACTGGTGCAATGCACCAGTAACAGAAGTCAGAAGCCTTCTGACTTCTGACTTCTGACTTCTGACTTCTGACTTCTGACTTCTGACTTCTGACTTCTGATCAAGCCGCGAGCTGCTGCAGGCGGTTCATCAGGTAGTCGGCATTGCGCTGGTCGGGCTGCTCGAGGCGGGTGAGGACGCGCTCGATCACCTTGGCGGCGAAGCGCTGGCGGTCGCGGTCGCCGCCGTCATAGTCCATGTCGCGCGCCACGTCGAAGGCGGCGCGGAAGGCGGGGAACAGATCCAGCGGCAGGTGCGCGTACTGATAGATCGATTGCATGCCGAGGGCGCCCTGATCGTGGATCAGCAGGCGGGCATTGATGATCGGCACGCCGGACAGCACGGACATCGCTGCTTCGAAGAAAGCGATATCGCCGCTGCACAGCGAGCGCAGGAGCAAGGTCGGCGACAGGCGGCCGGCGCTGTGCAGCTGCTGGGCGAACTCGATCACGTCGGCGCTCTTGGCGCCGGCCGGCAGCAGCATGATGGTCGCCTTCTCGCGCGCGGACAGCACCAGGTCGGCGGCCATCTCATCCGACATGAAATGCGAGTTCACCAAATAGTCCTGCAGGCCGGCAGAGACGAGGTTCACGATGCGCTCGGACAAGGCGAGCGGCAGATTCGGACGAGCGACCAGGGAATTGGTCACCGTGACGTCGGAGCCATGCTTATCGAGAATCTTCTTCATCTCGACATCACCGAGCACGGCGCCCTTGTTGGCGGCCAGAGCGGCGACCACAGTGCTGGTCTTGCCGTGATCGATGAGCGCATTGGCGACCGCGCCGGAAACTTCGGCACGCTTGGCGACGGCGGTCTGCTTCTCGGCGCTGGAGGAACGGACGATGTCGATCAGGTCGCTGTCGCTCAGCACCTTGGAGAATTCGAGCACCGGCAGCGCAACCTGCTCGACGTCCTTCGCCATCTTGAGCGCGATGTCGTGCGGCAGGTTGGCGCTGGACTTCAGATGGCTGGAGAGGGACTCGCGGACCTTGACCTCGACGTCCTGCACCATGACGCGGAAGATCTGTTCGGCGAGCTGGCGCTCCGCATCGGACAACGCTCCGAGCTCGAACGCTTCAGCGACCTTGACGGCGGTTTCGGCGCGGGCCTCCACACTGGGATTGGCGATCAACCGTTGGACATCCGCCGCGGTCAGCAACTGTGCCATGAGCAAACTCCGTAAATCGGGCGCGACTCCCTGATTCGACGCCGTCGGACCAGTCAAACAAAGAAGGGTTAAAAATCCGCTACTTAGCGGCCCTGGCGGCGGCCACCGACCGCTCTATCGTACGGCCTAGTTTGTCAACGATTTCATCGACTTGTGCATCCGCCAAAATGAACGGCGGGGCCAGGACGACGTGATCGCCGCGCACGCCATCGATACACCCGCCGGTGGGGTAGCACACGATTCCCTCATCGAAGCCCGTGCGGCGAACGCGCTGCCAGAGCTTGGCTTTCGGGTCGAACGGCGCCTTGGTGTCGCGGTCCGCCACCAGCTCCAGGCCGATGAAGAGGCCGCGGCCCCGGATGTCGCCGACATGCGGGTGCTGGCCGAACCGCTCCTGCAGCCGGGCGAACAACAGGTCGCCCAAATGCCGTACCCGGCCCAGCAGCCCCTCGCGCTCGATCGCCTTTTGCACGCCAAGCGCGGCCGCCACCGCGATCGTATGCCCGGCGTAGGTATGGCCGTGCTTGAGGGAGCCGGAGCCGTTGGCGATGGCCTCGAAGATCTTCTGCGAGATCAACAGGCCGCCGATCGGCTGGTAGCCGCCGCCCAGGCCCTTGGCCATGGTGAGGATGTCGGGCGCCACGCCATCCTCGTTGCAGGCGTACATGTGGCCGGTGCGGCCCATGCCGCACATCACCTCGTCGAACACCAGCAGGACACCATGGCGGTCGCAGATCTCGCGCAGCCGCTTGAGGTAGCCGGGCACCGGCGGCGCGCAGCCGAGGGAGGCTCCGACCACCGGCTCGGCGAAGAAGCCGGCGACATTCTCGGCGCCGAGGCGCCGGATCGCGCCCTCCAGTTCGTCAGCCACGCGGAGGCCGTATTGCTCGGCAGTCTCGTCGGCGCCGCGGTCGCGATACTCGTAGCACGGCGCGATATGCGTCACGTCCATCAGCAGCGGCTGGTAGGGCGCGCGGCGGTTGGCATCGCCGCCGAGCGCCAGCGCGCCGAGGGTGTTGCCGTGATAGGAGCGCTCGCGCGCGATGAACAGGCGGCGCGAGGGTTGGCCGATCTCCAGGAAATACTGGCGGGCGAGCTTCATCGCCGCCTCGACCGCTTCCGAGCCGCTGCCGACGAAGAACGTTTTGGCGAGGCCGGCGGGCGCCTGCGCCACCAAACGCTCGGACAGCTCCTCGATCGCCGGCGTGGTGAAGAACATCGAATAGGCATAGGAGACGGAATCCAACTGGCGCTTGATCTCCTCGATCACCAGCGGATGGGAATGGCCGAGGCAGGAGACGGCCGGCCCGCCCGACGCATCGAGATAACGCCTGCCGTCGTCGTCGATGAGGTACGCGCCTTCCCCCTTCACCACCACCGGCACCGGGTTGTGCAGATCGCGTTGGAACAGCGCGCTTTTCTTCGGCTCCAGCAGCATCGGATTCCCGGTTCTAGCTTTGCGTTTCCGCGGTGAGCACCCGGACCACCACTTCCTCGAAGGCCTCGCCGGCGGCCCGGTCAAAGGCGGCCACGATCTCCGCCAGCGAGTTGCCGGCGGCCGGCACCTTCTGCTCGGTGAGAATGTTGGCGACGATGCGGCGGTCCGGCATGCGCACCAGCTTTGCCGAGAGCCGCAGATGGGCGGTGGGCGCCGCACCGGAATACTCGGCCTGGAAATCCCGCAGGTCCGAATGCAGGACATAGTCGGGCCTGAGACCGACGGCGTCGCGGCCGACGGACACCGCCTTCGACGCCTCGAAGCTCTCGATCAGCTTGCCCTGCAGAAGGATCGGCGCGTAATCGGCCCAGGCACCGTTCGCGAAATACTCGATCACGCCGGGCGAGCGCGTGAGCGCAATACGCGTGGTGTTGAGGTCCGCAGAAGCCACCGGCGTTCCGACCACCAGCTGCCAGTCGACCTTCGGCAGCGATTGCCCGAACGCGCCGACCGCGGACAGGGTGTAAAGCGGCACGGGATCGTTCACCTTGGGGATGACGCCACAGCCGCCAAGCGCTGCACCGCCGGCCAGCAAGAGGTGACGGCGGCTGATCATGGCGTATCGACTCCCGTGCTGCGATCGTTGAGGAGGAACCGCGCCGGGTCCTTCTCGAACTGGTTGGAGATGCGGGTCATGGAGGCGACCAGGCGCCGCAGTTCGCTCACCAGCTCGCCGGTCTCATAGAGCGTGGTGGCGGAGAACTGCTTCAACGGCTCGCGATTGTCGTCGATCACCGCGGACAGCTGCCTGGAGGTCCTGTTGAAGCTCTCCGCCATCAAGGCGAAATTCTTGGCTGCCTTGGTTACGTCGCCGCGGGCATCGCCGACGGTTCCGCGCAGCTCGACCGCGAGCGCGGAGAATTCCTTGGCGGCGTTGTTCAGTTCCTGGATCGCGCCGCTGGCATCGGTCATGACGCCCTCGGCCGAGGTCGCGCCGCCCACCAGCTGCTGCGTGATGCGCTCGAGGTTGGCGAGCGAGTTGCTGAAAGCCTGGCGGTTCCGGTCGCTGAGCAGGTCGCTCATGCGCTGGGTGATCTCGTCGATCTTGGTCAGCAGATCGGGGACGCGCCGCACGATCTGCTCCAGCGCCGACGGGCCGGCGGTGATCTCGCTGCCCGGGGCCAGCAGCGCGGCGGTGCTGGTGCCGCGGCTGATCTGCACCACGACGCCGCCGGCAATGCCCTGCAGCTCCAGCGTCGCCCTGGAATCCACGCGGATCGGCGTGCCTTCGCGGATGGCGAAATCGACCCGCGCCAGCTCGCTGTTCTCCGGATCGATGCGCACGTCGATCACGCGGCCGACCGGAATGCCGCCGAACAGCACGGTGCTGTCCACCCGCAGCTGCGAGACCGAGCCGGAGAAGCGGACGAAGTACGGGTAGTATTTGACCTCGCCCTCGAACCGGGCGAGCCAGAACACGAAAAAAGCGATCGCCAGGACCGAGGACAAGACAAAGGCCCCGATCGTGATGTGCTTGGCACGGGTTTCCATGGTGGCGGCCCTCAATCCGCCGCGATGCCGGCGGCACGGGCGCGCGGCCCGTGGAAATAGCTTTGAATCCAGGGGTGCGGATCGCGCATCAGGTCTTCCAGGGTCCCCACTTTGATCTTCCTGTCTACCAGGACCGCAATCCGGTCGCAAATCGTGACCAGCGAATCGAGATCATGGGTGATCATGACGACGGTCAGGCCCAGGCTCTGCTGCAGGCTGCGGATCAGCTGGTCGAAATCGGCGGCGCCGATCGGGTCGAGACCGGCGGTGGGCTCGTCCAGGAACAGGATCTCTGGGTCGAGCGCCAAGGCGCGCGCCAGGCCGACGCGCTTTTTCATGCCGCCGGAAAGCTGGGAGGGATACTTGGCGGCCGCCTCGACCGGGAGGCCGACCAGCTTGATCTTCAGGCCCGCCAGCTCGTCCATCAGGTGCGGGGGGATGTCGCCGCGCTCGCGCATCGGCGCCTGGATGTTCTCGGCCACCGTGAGGGAGGAAAACAGCGCGCCGTTCTGGAACAGCACGCCCCAGCGCGTCTGCAGCCGGCGCAGCGTCTCGTCGTCCAGCTCGCGCGTCAGGTGACCGAGCACGCGGATGTCGCCTTCCGCGGGACGATTGAGACCGATGATGGTACGCAGCAGCACCGACTTGCCGGTGCCCGATCCGCCGACCACGCCGATCACCTCGGCGCGCCGGATGTCGAGGTCGAGCCCGTCATGCAGCACCTGCTCCCCGAAGCGGTTCACCAGGCCGCGGATCTCGATCACGTTGGCGCTGCGTTGGGCCATCTCAGATATTCAATATTGCGAACAGGATGGAGAACAAGGCATCGAAGATGATGACCAGGAAGATGCCCTCCACGACGGAGCGGGTGGTCATCTGCCCGACACTCTCCGCGCTTCCGGTGACGCGCAGGCCTTCGAAACAGCCGACGAGCGCAATGAGAATCGCGAAGACCGGCGCCTTCACCATGCCGACCCAGAACTGCGTGGCGGTCACCACATCGTTCAGCCGGCCGACATATTGCCCGAAGGTTTCATTGGCAAGGGTCACATACATGACGCCGCCGCCCAGCAGCCCCATGACGTCCGCAAAGAATGTGAGAATCGGCAACGTCACGATGAGAGCGGCGACGCGCGGCAGCACCAGCACCTCCATCGGGTCGAGGCCCATGGTACGCAGGGCGTCCACCTCTTCGCTGACCTGCATGGTGCCGATCTGGGCCGTGAAGGCCGAGCCGGAGCGGCCGGCGATGACGATCGCGGTCAGGAGGATTCCCATCTCGCGCAGGACGGAGATGCCGACCAGGTTCACGGTCAAATACATGGCATTGAAGTTTCGCAGCTGGCCGGCACCTTGATAGGCCAGCACGACGCCAACCAGGAAGGAGATCAGGCCGACGATCGGCAAGGCATTGATGCCGGTCTGCTCGACGTGAACCAGAAAGGATGTCCAGCGGAAGCGCCGCGGATTGATGATGACGCGTCCGGTCGACAGCACGAACTCGCCGAAGAAAGCGATGAGGTTGAGCGTTTCCTGCAGCGCCTCGTCGACGCCCTCGCCGATATCGGCGACCCAATCGGTAATCGTGCGTTGGCGCGGCTTGTCAGGAAGGACCTTGGGCCCGGCGGTCAGCACCCGCTCCGCCAGCGGCTGGAACTCCGGCGGCAGGTTCCGCCAGGGAATCTCCTGGCCCTCGCCTTGCCCGGTCGCACGGGCCAGCAGCCACGCGCCGGCCGTGTCGATGGCCTCGATCGCGCCGAGGTCCAGGACCCGGGCACCGCCATCCTTGGGAAGCTGCTCGACCTGCCGGTCCAGATCGGCGGCATGTTCGACGGTCCAGGCGCCACCCGCCTGGAGCACGGCGCCATCGCGCCCTTGCGCGAGCTTGATCCAGCCGGGTTGGTCGGTCATGCGATCGGAGATCTACCCTGCGCGGGCCCGCCGCCCGCGCCGGGAGAATAGCAGGTCGTCACGAGGGAACAATGCCAGGTGGCAACCCTAGACAGCCAGAACCTCATTCAGATGTTGCGGCAGCTCCTGCTCGGCGTGCCTGGTGAGGTCCTTCGGCAATTCGGCTGACACCAGCTTGCGGGTATGATCGC
>DATFDU010000350.1:0-5282 GCA_035251915.1 Dongiaceae bacterium
TGCGCTCGGCTGCTGGTCGCCGGCCCGACGCACGAAGCGGACCCGGCCGGCGTCGCGGTGCGCCATGTCGAGACCGCGGCGCAGATGCTGGCGGCGTGCGAGGCGGCGCTGCCGGTCGATGTCGCGGTGTGCGCCGCCGCCGTCGCGGACTGGCGCCCGGCCCGCGCCGGCAACCAGAAGCTCAAGAAGAACGGCGCGAGCACCAAGTCGCTCGAACTCACCGCCAACCCGGACATCCTCGCGACGCTGTCGCAATCCAAGTCGGCGCGGCCGCGCCTGGTGGTCGGCTTCGCGGCCGAGACCGAGCAGGTGATCAAGCACGCCGAAGAGAAGCTGAAAAAGAAGGGCTGCGACTGGATCCTCGCCAACGACGTGTCGGACAGCACCGGCACCTTCGGCGGCGATGCCAACACCATCCATCTTATCTCCGCTGGCGGCGTCGAGGATTGGCCGACGCTCAGCAAGCACGACGTCGCGCAGCGCCTGGCGCGCCGCATCGCCGACCATCTGCGAGGCGCGCATGCTTGAGCATAATCCGACGGTCTCGGTGCAGCGTCTGCCGCATGGCGCCGACCTGCCGCTGCCGACCTATGCGACCGCGCAGTCGGCCGGGCTCGATCTGATGGCCGCCGTGACGAGCGACGTGACGCTGGCGCCGGGCGCGCGGCAGCTGGTCCCGACCGGCCTTGCGATCGCATTGCCCGCGGGCTTCGAGGCACAGGTGCGCCCGCGCTCCGGCCTCGCGCTCAAGCATGGCGTCACCGTGCTGAACTCGCCCGGCACCATCGACGCGGACTACCGTGGCGAGGTGCAGGTGCTGCTGGTCAATCACGGCCAGGCGCCGTTCGTCATCAAGCGCGGCGACCGCATCGCGCAGATGGTGGTGGCGCCGGTCACGCAAATCGCGTGGAGCGTCGTCGAACAACTGGATCAAACCGAACGCGGCAGCGGCGGTTACGGCTCGACCGGCGTCGCCGCGGTCGCGCAATAGAACGAACAAGAAGAGTCTGAACAGGGGCTACGCCGTTGCTTCATCCATCCAAGCGATTGCTGTTCGCGATCGAGTCCGTGCTCGACATCGCCTATTATGGCGGCTCGCAGCCGGTGCAGTCGGGCGACATCTCCGGCCGGCAGGGCATCCCGCGGCGCTATCTGGAGCAGGTGCTACAGCATCTTGTACGCAGCGGCATCCTGGCCGGCCATCGCGGCCCCAAGGGCGGATATCAATTGGCGCGCGAGCGCCGGCGCATTACGGTGGGCGAGATCGTGCGCGCGGTGCGGCAGTTCGAAGGCGTGCCCGACCCGATCCAGACCGCGAGCGGGTCGCGCGTCGGACTGGAGATCGTGCGGCCGCTGTGGCGCGACCTGCAGCGCAAGATGCTGGTGGAGCTGGATTCGGTGACGCTCGAGGATCTGTGCCAGCAGGCGCAGGCGGCCGGCATCCGCACCGACGCGCAGGAACGGCTGGACTTTTCGATTTGAGGGTTTTCGGCATAGGCTGAGAGACACGTTCAGAAAGGCGACAGGGCTCATGTCATCCGCACTCACGCACTTCCGCGGCCGCATCTACGACAATCTGCTGCAGACCATCGGCGCGACGCCGCTGGTGCGGCTCTCGCGCCTCGCCAAGGCGGAGAACGTCAAGGCCGAGATCCTGGCCAAGCTGGAGTTCTTCAATCCGCTCGGCTCGGTCAAGGACCGGCTTGGCATCGCGATGATCGAGTATCTCGAGGACAAGGGGCTGCTCAAGGAGGGCTCGGTCATCATCGAGCCGACCAGCGGCAACACCGGCATCGCCCTCGCCTTCATCGCGGCGGCCAAGGGCTATCGCTGCATCCTCACCATGCCGGAGTCCATGTCGATGGAGCGGCGCAAGATCCTGCGGCTGCTCGGTGCCGAACTCGAGCTGACGCCGGCAGCGCGCGGCATGTCCGGCGCGATCGCGCGCGCCGAGGAATTGCTGAAGGAGATCCCGAACTCCGTCATCCCGCAGCAGTTCAAGAACCCCGCCAATCCGGAGATCCACCGCCGCACCACGGCGGAGGAGATCTGGAAGGATTGCGAGGGCAAGGTCGATGCGGTGGTGAGCGGCGTCGGCACCGGCGGCACCCTGACCGGCGTGGGCGAAGTCCTGAAGAAGCGCAATCCCAACGTCAAGATGATCGCGGTGGAAGCGGAAGACTCGCCGGTGCTCGCCGGCGGCCAGCCGGGCCCGCACAAGATCCAGGGCATCGGTGCCGGTTTCGTGCCGGAAGTCCTCAATCGCGCGGTGATCGACGAAGTGCTCGGCGTCTCCAACGCCAACGCCTTCACCATGGCCCGCAAGGTCGCGAAGCTCGAGGGCCTGCCGGTCGGCATCTCCTCCGGTGCCGCGCTGTCGGCGGCGTGCGAACTCGGCCAGCGCGCGGAATACGCGGGGAAGCGCATCGTGGTCATCATCCCGTCGTTCGCGGAGCGCTATCTGTCGACGGCGCTGTTCGAGGGATTGGATTGAGCACCGCCTGCCGCATGCAAACCGACCTCACCGACGCCCAGCTCGAACGCTACGCCCGCCACGTCGTGCTCGACGAAGTGGGCGAAGAGGGCCAGCTCAAGCTGCTGAACGCCAAGGTGCTGGTGGTCGGCGCCGGCGGCCTTGGCTCGCCGATGATCCAATATCTCGCGGCGGCCGGCGTCGGGCGCATCGGCATCGTCGATGACGACACCGTCGACGTCTCCAACCTGCAGCGCCAGACCATCCACCGGCTTGAGGATGTCGGCCGCCACAAGGCGCAGAGCGCAGCCGACTTCGTGCAGCGCCTCAATCCCGAGATCAAGGTCGACGTGCACGCGACGCGCCTGACCCAGGGCAACGCCGCAATGATCGCCGACTACGACCTGGTCGCCGACGGCACCGACAATTTCCGCACCCGCTATCTCTTGAACGACATGTGCGTGCAGATGAAGCGCACGCTGGTCTCCGCCGCTTTGCTGCGCTTCGACGGCCAGCTCGGCGTCTTCAAGCCGCATGCCGGCCAGGCTTACCCGTGCTACCGCTGCATCTTCCCCGAAGAGCCGCCGGCAGACTTGATCCCGCGTTGCGAGACCGCCGGCATCTTCGGCGCCGTCGCCGGCATCCTCGGTTCGCTGCAGGCGACCGAGGTGCTGAAGGAGCTGCTCGGCCTCGGCGACACCATGGCCGGCCGCCTGATGCTCTATGACGGCCTCTCCGCCCAGATCCGCATCGTGAAGGTGAAACGCCGCGCCGATTGCAAGAGCTGCGGATCTATCTGACTTCTGATTTCTGACTTCTGACTTCCGAGTCCGGCTCCCATCCCTCCGGCGCCAGCTCGAAGCCCGAATATTCGAACGCCGGCGCCACCGTGCAGCCGACCAGGGTCCAGTCGCCCAGCGTGCGTGCCGATTGCCAGGCGTTCGCCGGCACCACCACCTGCGGCCGAGCGCCGGCCATCACGTTGGAGCCGAGCAGGTGCTGCTTGGGCGGTACGCCTTCCAGCTCCGCGATCGAGATTTTCAAGGGAGCACCGGCGTACCAGTTCCAGATCTCGATCGCGTCCACGCGATGCCAACGCGAAATCTCGCCGGATTTGAGCAGGAAATAGATCGAGGTGACCGCGCCGCGCTCCCCGGTCGAGGGGCGGTCGCGGAAGATCTCGACGAAGTGGCCGCCTTCCGGATGCGGCTGCATGCCGAGCTCCGCGATCACTTCCTGCGCGGTCGCGGTCGCCAGGCTGACGATGGTCTTTTCCTCCGGCATCGGCTGCTCTCCCCTGTGAGGCACGCGCAACCCTAGGCAACACACGAAGCGGCAATCAAGCGCGCACCGAGAAAGTCAACCAGCGATACAGGCTGGTGTTCCCTGCGGCGCCTGTGTCATGGTCGTGACGGACTCCAGTCATTGGCCGAAAGATCAGGATCACCCAAGTGGAGGCTGCGCCGATGTCGACCGAGGTCTACTTCGCGTATCTGCTGGCAACGATCGTGATCGTCATCGTGCCGGGTCCGACCGTCACGCTGATCGTCGCCAACAGCCTCACCCACGGCACGCGTGCGGGACTGCTCAATGTCGCCGGCACGCAGGCAGGGCTCGCAGTCTGCATCGCGACCGTCGCAGTGGGCCTCGCCTCCGTCGTGCAGGCGATCGGCTGGTGGTTCGATTGGCTGCGGATCGTCGGCGCCGCCTACCTGATCTGGATCGGATGGAAGCTGATCCGCTCGACCGGCGAGATCGATGTGAGCAAGGCCGCGCGCGAGCCGCGCGGCGGATTCCTCCTGCAGGGCTTTTTGGTGATGCTGAGCAACCCGAAGACCCTGTTCTTCTTCGGCGCCTTCATTCCGCAATTCATCGACCCGACGCGCGACTACCTGATGCAGATCGCGATCATGGGACCGACCGCCATGCTGGTGGCGCTGACCAGCGACGGCTTCTACGCCATCGCCGTCGGCCGCGCGCGCCGGTTGCTGACCCGGCGCCGCGTGCGCTTCATCAACCGCGCCAGCGGCGCTTGCCTGATCGGCGGCGGCATGTGGCTGGCGCTGTCGCGCAGCCGCTAGGTCACGTCGAAGCGCAGTTTTTGTGACCGGCGTCACTTCCTTATCGGCCGACGAACGACCACGATACATCATCGAGAGTCGCGCTCGGGAGTATGCGCGCAAGGAATGCAACAGTGTTGTCGGGGGAGCTGCTCGGTCCTGTGAGGGCCAGGATCGAAAAGCAAGACGGCCCGCCTTTCGAGGCGGGCCGTTGCGTTCCTGGAGCGTTGCGACGGCATCAGCGCGGCTACAGCATCGATTCGATCACGCGGTCCGGCGGCTTGTGGCCGTCGACGAAGGTCTTGATGTTGATGATGACCTTCTCGCCCATGTCGACGCGGCCTTCGATCGTCGCCGAGCCCATGTGCGGCAGCAGCACCACGTTGTCGAGGCGCAGCAGCTTCGGGTTGATGGCCGGCTCATGCTCGAACACGTCCAGGCCCGCGCCGGCGATCTCCTTCGCCTGCAGCATGCGCATCAGGGCGTTCTCGTCGATCACCTCGCCACGCGCGGTGTTGACGATATAGGCCTTGGGCTGCAGCAGCTTCAGCCGCCGGGCGCTCAGCAGGTGATAGGTCGCCGGCGTGTGCGGGCAGTTGATCGAGATGATGTCCATGCGGGCGAGCATCTGGTCCAGGCTCTCCCAGTAGGTCGCCTCCAGCTGCTGCTCGAGCTGCGGGTTGGCCCGCCGCCGGTTGTGGTAGTGCACCGAGAGGCCGAAGCCGCGGGCGCGCCGCGCCACCGCCGAG
>DATFDU010000351.1:0-11518 GCA_035251915.1 Dongiaceae bacterium
CGCGCTCGGCTCGCGCAGAGGGGCAAGGACGCCTCCGACGCGACCCCCGAGACATTGCAGCGACAGCTCGCCTATGACCTCGGCATCATCGACTGGACGCGCATCGACGCCAACCAGCCGAAGGACGCGGTGATCGAGGCGGCCCGCAAAGCGATCGGCGCGCCCGCTTCACGCGATCGTCGAACTCTTGTATAGAAACACGCGATGTCGAGCGCGTTTGCCGAACTTGCGGGCGTCATCCGAACGCTCCATATCTGTACAGCCTGTCTCATTGCGTTCGGGCAGGATGCGTTCGCCGAAACGTTCGAGCGGACGCTGACCCATGACGGCAAGCAACGGACCTATGTTCTGACCGCGCCGGACGCGGCGGGGTCGGGCACGTTGCCGCTTGTGATCGCGCTGCATTTCTATCCCGGCAGCGGCCGTGCCATGGCGGACCTGACCGGCTTCTCCGGGATCGCCGAACGCGAGGGCTTTCTGGTCGCCTATCCCGACGGGCTCGACGGCGGCTTCAACGCGCTGATGTGCTGCGGCGCGGAGGACGATGTCGGCTTCATCGGCGCGGTGATCGAGGACATCGGCAAGAGCCACGCCGTCGATGCCGACCGGATCTATGCCACTGGCATCTCCAACGGCGGCGACCTGACCTACCGGCTGGCGGCGGAGCTGCCCGGCCTGTTCGCGGCGATCGCGCCGGTCAGCGGCGGCATGAGCGACGACTGGATCAAGAAGCCGTCCGGCAACCTTCCCACGGAGCCGACATCGCTCATCGCCTTCCACGGCAAGCGCGACCGGTATGAGCCGGCGTTCGCGGCGGGCGTGGCATTCTGGCTCGACCGGCAGGACTGCGAGACAGCCGCGAGCACGGTCGAAGGCGTGAACCTGCGCACCGGCCAATGCGCCGACGGCAGCGCGGTCGCAATCTATGAGCTGCCTGAGATGGGCCATGCCTGGCCCGGCGGCAGCGGCGGCATGGGCTACGCGCCGTCGCCGGTCCATGCGAGCGAGCTGATCTGGGCCTTCTTCCGCGATCATCCATGACGGAGCTCGCATCGCTGACGCTCGCCGCGGATGGCGCGCAGCTCCATGCCGGTGCGCTGTCGGTGTCCGAGGTCGACCGGTTGCGCGAGTTCGCGGAGCCGCTGGTCGCGGGGCAATCCGGGGCGCGGATTTTCTGCGGGGAGATTGCCGCCATTGTTGCAGCGCCAGGCAGCGCGTTCATGCGCATCGCGGTGAAGGGGCTGGGTGCCGACGCCCGCCCGGTCCGAGCGGTCCTGTTCGACAAGAGCGAAGAGGCGAACTGGTCCACCCGGCTGGCACCAGGACCGGACGATTGCCGTGCGGGAACGGCGCGAAACCGAAGGCTACGGCCCGCGGTCCGTCAAGGGCGGCGCCGTCCATGTCGAGCCGCCGTTCGAGATCCTGCGCGGCATGGTGACCCTGCGCGCGCATCTCGACGATCGCGACGCGCACAATGCGCCGCTGCTGATCGCGCCGAGCTCGCACCGGCTGGGCCGCGTTCCTGTCGCCGCGATCGACGACTCAGCCGCGCGCCTCGGCACGCTCTGCTGCCTCGCGCACGCCGGCGACATCTGGGCCTATGCGACGCCGATCCTCCATGCCTCGGAACGCGCCACAGCCGCGGCGGCGCCGCGTCTTGCAGGTGGATTTTTCAGCGAGCGTGCTGCCGAAGGGGCTGGAGTGGCTGGGGATCGGCGGCAACGGATAGGATGGTGCCCGCGGCCGGACTCGAACCGGCACGGCCCTTTCGGGCCGAGGGATTTTAAGTCCCTTGTGTCTACCAATTCCACCACGCGGGCTTCCGGCGCATGCCTAACACGGGCGCGGCGCCACCGACAATGGCGCGCCCTAAAGGGCGCAGCGGGCGACAATGGCGGGCCTATAAGGGCGCTGTTTGGGCCAGGACCGGGAACTTCGATGCCAGGCCGGTCAGGATGAACTCGATCGCGATCGAGGCGATGATGATGCCCATGACGCGGTTGAAGACCGTCATGGCGGTGGGGCTGAGATACTTGTCCGCCCTCGCCGACAGGCGCAGCACGACGTAGACGATGAGCGCGACCAGCGCGACCACGAGGCTGACGGCAATCTTGTGGGCGATGCTGTGCACCGCCGTCGCGTCGACGATGGTGGTGACGATGGCTCCCGGCCCCGCCAGCAGCGGAATGCCGAGCGGCACGATCCCGATGGAGGTGACGTTGACCTCGGTGTCCTCGCCACCGGCGCGCGCCGCGGCCTTGGCCCGCATCATCTCCAGCGCCGTCAGCAGCAGCAGGATGCCGCCGGCGATGCGAAAGGATTCGATGGTGATCGCGAACAGGCCGAGCAGGGCCCCGCCGAGATAGGTGAAGCTGAGCAGCGTGACCAGCACGGTCACCGATGCGACCATGGAGATATGGCGCTTCTCCTGCCCGGCGCGGCCCTGCACCAGGCCGAGGAAGATCGGCAGAATGGTCAGCGGATTGATCAGCGCCAGGAGACCGACCAGCAGCCGTATGTATTCGTTCCAATCGCGCAGTTCGACGCTCTCGAACATCTGGAACTCCCCCTGCCCCAACGTGCGCCGCTACTCCTGCGGCTCGCCCTCGATCGGCTGGGCTCCCAAAGAACGGATCAGCACGCGCAGCTCTTCCGCGGCCAATTTCAGCGCGGCCTCGTCGGTGCCGCGCAGCACGAAGCTGGCGCCGAACTTCCCCTGCCGGAAGAACGGGTAGGACCCGACATCCAGCTGCGCGTAGCGTTGTTGCAGCTCGCCCAGGCCCTTGGCGATCACGCCCTCGCCCACGTAGCCCGAGATCGTGACCGACAGCACCTTGTCGCCGGTCTTGAGCCGGCCCTTGAGCCCGTCGAACATCGCGCGGCAGATGGCGGGCACGCCCGCCAGCACGAACACGTTGCCGATCTGGAATCCCGGCGCGGTCGACACCGGGTTGTCGATCAGCGTCGCGCCCTCCGGCACGTGCGCCATGCGCAGCCGCGCCTCCGTCAGATTGGCGTCGCCGTAGTGGTTGGTGAGCAGGCGGACGGCGCGCGGGTCCTTGATCAGCGCAACGCCGAACGCCTTGGCCACGCACGCGGCAGTGATGTCGTCGTGGGTCGGCCCGATGCCGCCGGTGGTGAAGACATAGTCGTACTGCGCGCGCAGCTCGTTGACCGCCTTGACGATCGCCTCCGGCACGTCCGCGACCACGCGCGCCTCGGTCAGACGCACGCCGATCGCAGTCAGCTCGGTCGCCAGGTAGTTGAGGTTCGCATCCTTGGTGCGGCCCGAGAGGATCTCGTTGCCGATCACCAGGACCGCGGCGGTGACGATGGTGTTCATGTCTGCACGGTCGTTGCGTTTGCCTTCGGCAAGGTATCAGGGATCAGGAATCAGGTATCAGAAGAAGGCGGTCTGATTACTGATACCTGATACCTGATATCTGATCACTGCGCTGGGCCATAGCCCAGCGACCGCATGCAATCGTCGACGATCTGGCCGAAGCGCTTGCCGGAGCGCTGGCTGGACATGTTCTGCGACAGCTCGGTGTCGACCGCGCCCTGCGCGTTGTCATTCATGGCCGCCGCGGTGTCCTGGTCGATCTTGGCGTCGGTGTCCTCCTGCGCCCGGGCGATCTCCTTGCAGGTGTCGAGATCGGCCTCGGCCTGCTCCGGCGTGGTATTGGGCTTGGTCCACGAGGTCGTGGTGGAAAACCAGGAGCAGCCAGCCAGCAGCGTGGCGAGCGAAAGGGCAATCACGTAACGCATTGGTGGGTCCATTCGAAATTCGGCGCTACCTTGCCGAGATCGGGGTGAAGTTGCAACATGCGGACAGCAGTCATTCCCGCCTGATTCTTCATGAATTACGCCCAGTCACTGATCCCCGCGACGCTGCTGCGCCGCTACAAGCGCTTCCTCGCCGACATGCGGATGGAGAACAGCGGCATCATCACCGTCCATTGCGCCAATCCGGGGTCGATGCTGAGCCTCGCGGTCGCCGGGCGGCGCTGCTGGCTCAGCCATCATGCGGGAACGGCGCGCAAGCTCGCCTATTCCTGGGAGCTGGAGGAGGCGCCGACGGGGTGCATCGGCGTCAATACCGCCCGCGCCAATACCGTGGTGGCCGAGGCGCTGGCGGCCGGCACCATTCCCGAGCTGGCGGCCTGGCCGATCGTGCGGCGCGAGGTGGCGGATGGGGCGGATTCACGGCTCGATTTCCATCTCTCCGGCGGGGCCGGTCCTGACTGCTGGCTGGAAGTGAAGAGCGTGACCATGAGCCGCCAGGCCGGGCTGGCGGAATGGCCCGATGCCAAGAGCAGCCGGGGCGCCCGGCACCTGGAAGCGCTGGCGCGGCTGGCGGCCGGCGGCGCCGGCGCGACCCTCCTGTTCCTGGCCCAGCGGCCGGATTGCACCGCCTTCCGGGTGGCCGGAGACATCGATCCCGCCTATGCAGCTGCTTTCGCCGCTGTGGACCGCGCGAAAGTGCGGATTCTCGCCTATGACTGCACGGTCTCTCCCCGCGGGATCAAGCTGCGCAAGCCTCTGACAATATTGTGGAATTAAGCCTTGGCGGGCACGCAGGCCCAGAGCGCTTGCGCGACAAGGGGTTCAACCGTATCTATCCCACGAGGAGACGAGGGAAAGATGCGCGAAGTTCCAGGCACCCAGATGCAGAAAAAAGACGTCGTCGACGAGTGGGACTACGAAGATCGCAAGATCAAGATCCACGACGCGGCGGCCTTCGCGGGCATGCGCAAGGCCGGCAAGCTGGCGGCCGAGACCCTGGACTTCATCACCCCCCATGTCGTGCCGGGCGTCACCACCGACGAGCTGGACCGGCTGTGCCACAGCTTCATCACCGGTCACGGCGCCATCCCGGCGCCGCTGAACTACCGCGGCTTCCCGCGCTCGATCTGCACCTCGATCAACCACGTGGTGTGCCACGGCATCCCCGGGCCGAAGAAGCTGCTGGACGGCGACATCGTCAACATCGACATCACCACCATCGTCGACGGCTGGCACGGCGACACCAGCCGCATGTTCTTGGTCGGCAAGGTCGGCGTGCAGGCGGCCAAGCTGGTCGACGTCACCTACGAATGCATGATGCGCGGCATCGAGCTGGTGAAGCCCGGCGTGCGCCTGGGCGAGATCGGCCACGCCATCCAGAGCTATGCCGAGAAGCACCGCTATTCGGTGGTGCGCGACTTCTGCGGCCACGGCATCGGCCGCGTGTTCCACGATTCGCCGTCGGTGCTGCATTTCGGGCGCCCGGGCAGCGGGCCGCTGTTGAAGGCCGGCATGTTCTTCACGGTCGAGCCGATGATCAACGCCGGCCGCCACGAGGTGAAGATCCTCGACGACGGCTGGACCGCCGTCACGCGCGACAAGAAGCTGAGCGCGCAGTTCGAGCACACCATCGCCGTGACCGACGACGGCTACGAGATCTTTACCCTCTCTCCCAAAGGCTGGGATCGCCCACCCTATTCCGCGTGATCTCGTGGCGAACGACGCGCCCGATAGAGCGCAGGACAAGCCGGATCATCTCGGCCACCGCGAGCGCCTGCGCGACAAGTTCCTGGAGCAGGGCCCGGACGCCCTCGCCGACTACGAGATCATCGAGCTGCTGCTGACGCTGGCGCGCCCGCGCATCGACTGCAAGCCGATCGCCAAGGCGCTGATCAAGCAGTTCGGCAGCCTGCCCGGCGTGATGGCGGCGCATCCCGATGCCTTGCGCAAGGTCGACGACGTCGGCGACAGCACCATCACCGCGCTGAAGCTGGTGCAGGCGGTCGCCCAGCGCATGCTGAAGCGGGAGGTGCTGGACAAGCCGGTGCTCGATTCGTGGAACCGCGTGCTGGATTACTGCCACTCGGTGATGGCGCACCAGCGCGAGGAGCAGCTGCGGCTGTTCTTCCTCGACGGCCGCAACGCGCTGGTGGCGGACGAGATCCAGAGCAAGGGCACGGTCAATCACACGCCGCTCTACGTGCGCGAGGTGGTGAAGCGCGCGCTGGAGCTCGGCGCCTCCGCGCTCATCATGGCGCACAATCACCCCACCGGCGACCCCTCGCCCTCGCGCGACGACATCGCGCTGACCCGCGAGGTGAAAAGAGCGCTGGAGGTGGTCGGCGTCTCGCTGCACGACCACATCATCATCGGCCGCAAGGGCCACTGCTCCCTGCGCTCGATGAAGGTGATCGACGGATGGAAGTAGCCTCGCTAGCGAATGGAGGCGCAGGCGAAGCACCATTCCCATTGCTGGTCGCGCGAGGTTTGGCGCTCGCCCACATACATGTTGCCGCCGAGCGCATCGTGCAGCCGCTCGATGCGGGCTTCCAGCGACAGCGTGATCGGGCAGATCATCACTCCGACGAAAACCTGCAATGTGCCAAGGCGCACCAGCATCTGCGCCTTGTCAAGGCCGCTTCCGACCGTGGGCAACGGCGTCGTTTCGTCGAACACCTTGAGCTCGATGACTGCCGTTGGCCGGCCGTTCGCGTACAGCGCGACATGGGCGCGGTGGGCGCCGAGAAACGTGATGAGATCGGGTGTGATCGGTAGCCCCAAGTCGATCGCCAGTGCCGCATAGAGCCGATCGATGTGCACGGGGCATCGGAACCGCTCGTGCAGTCGGGATGCCACGTGACTGCGCAGGAAGCTGTCGGATATCTCGTTGTCGTGCCGGGTTTCCGCCATCGCCCGATAGAGCTGGACCGCTTCGGCTCCGAACTCCGCGACTGCCCGCTCGACATTCATGCCTGCCCCCCTTACGATCGTCGCAAAGACACATGGCCGCAAAGACAGCCAGCGTATCAATCGGCTAGACCTGATTTCAAACGTTCAATGACTATACCAGCCAAGGTTCAGCATGCCTGAACGAATGCCAGTCCTGTTCGTCTCGCACGGCGCGCCCACCCTGCCCTTCGACGATGTTCCCGCCCGTCGCTTCCTGATCGAGCTGACGCGCAAGGTGCCGCGGCCGACGGCGATCCTGTGCGTCTCGGCGCATTGGGAAGCGCCGGTGCCGAGCCTCAACGCGGCGCCGCAGCCCGGCACGATCCACGACTTCTCCGGCTTTCCCAAAGCACTGTATGAGCTGACCTACGATGCGCCAGGCGCGCCGGAGGTTGCCGCGCGCGCGGCCGAACTGCTGCATGCCGCGGGCTACGAGCCGCGCCTCGATGCCGAGCGCGGGCGCGATCATGGCGCCTGGGTCCCGGCGATGCTGGCCTGGCCGGCCGGCGAGATCCCGATGATCCAGCTGTCGCTGCTGCGCGGCAAGTCGACGCGCGAGCACATCGCGCTCGGCGAAGCGATCGCGCCGCTGCGCGACGAAGGCATCCTCATCCTCGCCACTGGCGGTTCGGTGCACAACCTACGGCAGGTGTCGTGGGACGGCGGGCGCACGCCGCGCTGGGCCACCGAGTTCCAGGACTGGCTCGACCAGGCGCTCGCCGCCAACGACCGCGCAGCGCTCACAGGCTATCGCAGCCTCGACGTCGCCGCGATGGCGCATCCGACGGAAGATCACCTGATGCCACTCTACGTCGCCTACGGCGCCGGCCACAGCGACGGCGGCGCGACCAAGCTGCACGGCAGCTTCACCCTCGGCAGCCTCGGCATGGCGAGCTACGGCTGGGGAATGTAGCGGCGACCAGATCGCATTATCGACCCAGTTACGCTCTTGAACTCTCTGCAATTACACATAGAATATCCGCCGCTACGTGGGGGAGGGCGGCGCTCATGGCAACGTCTGGTCCAGACCCCGTTCCTGGCAGCAGCATCGCCGAACTGGTCATCAATACAATGGGCAATCAATCGGAGGTTGCCTCGGGGCTCTCTGTCGCTATTTGCGGCGGGGTAGTGGCCTTCATCATTCAAATCGCCATCCACAACCGATCTGAAGGAAACGACGACATTCGTCTCAAGGGAGGAGGGTGGCTCGTAGCAGGTTTCGTGATTGAGGCCGCCTCGATCATGGCCGGAATAGTCTTGAAGGGCGTGCTGGTTTCCGCGATACCGTCGCTGTATTCGGCGAGCTACAAAGCGAATGAACAACTGTCCAACAACGACATCACCGCGCTGCAGCCGTTGCAGTGCTTTTCATTGACTCAGCTGAGTCTGTTCATCCTCGGGGTGTTGGTATTCTTGCCATTCTTCTATCGCAACCGAAAACTCTTGCGGTAGCACCGTCAACGGCGTGGGGGTCATCATGAGGCTGGTGCGTGCGATCTTTGGGGCCGTGTTCGGACTCATCATTGCATTGTCGAATGGTCCGCGAGCGGAAGCTCAGGACGTCAAGTCGGAGTTCGACGCCGCTGCGAAGGAAGTGTCGACGTTAGCCACAGATCCTGCAAAACTCATTGCAGTGCGCAACCTCGTGTCAATGCAGCTTGAGCACAGGATTGCAACGCATCCCAACGACTATGAATCGGACCCCGCCTTCGAAAAGGCGTTGTGGGATCACTACCGGGAGGCGCTGTATCCGAGCCCCCCGTTTTTGGCGTCAGTTGAGCAAACGATCGCGAGCGACAATGCACGCTTTACCGAATTTCGCGATCAGGCTGTCGCCGCCTTCAGCGACAACCAAGCGAAATACGATACCTTGATCAACGAACTCTCCGGGGCGTTGCCGAGCGACATCAGGGATAGTCTGCGCAAGGCAATGATATTTTTTGCGATACTGAGCTGGGCGAGGCAGCCAGACTTTACCACTGCTTCCTGGTTCACAGACAGCTGGGTATGGCCGTTTTGTTTTCGTCAGCAGTAGGCGAAGTCGCGCAAGCATTGCATCCGACGGAAGATCCCTGATGCCGCTCTACGTCGCCTACGGCGCCGGCCACAGCGACGGCGGCGCCACCAAGCTGCACGGCAGCTTCACCCTCGGCAGCCTCGGCATGGCGAGCTACGGCTGGGGAATGCAGCGGCTCAAGGGCACCGGAGAGGATTCCAGCGCACTTGTGTCGATCGGCTGCAGCACCTACATCGTGAGCACCGCCTGCAATTTCCGCAGGTGCTCGCTCCATCGATGCACGAACGCCAAATGTCCACAGCCCGGAAAGGTGAAGGATGAAACCGACCATCATCGATCGCCGCAGCCTGTTGCGTTCGGTCGCCCTCGGATCGTTCGCGTTGTCTGCGGCTTTGTTCGCCGGATGCGCAGGCTCCATTCCGCCACGCCAGGTCAAGCGACCGAAGAGCCACATCACCGGCGGAAACAGCCGGGGTGGAAAGAGCCGGCAGTCGGGGTGACCTTGTCATCCGCCCACGAGCTTGCCCCCACTTCCGGTCATCGCGAGCACCCGTGAATTCATCAGCGATCCAGGTCATGCGGGGAGCTTCACGATCGCGCCGCCGCATGCATTGACTCGATGATCGGAGCGTGCGTCGTCCGCGCATTGCGGTCGGCTGTCGGCGCACCTACATGCACATCACTGTTGGTATTTCGGAAGGTGCATGATGGATAACCGCATATTGGAGCGACGCCGCCTGTTGCAACTTTTCGTTCTGGGGTCGCTGGCCGTGCCGGCCGTCGCCATCGCCGGCTGCGCCACCGGCTCCGGACGCCGCACACGGCCACCGCAGTTCGGCGGCGGCAACAACGACAAGCATGGCAACAATGGCGGGCCGGGCGCCGCCGGTTCGCGGTAGGACCGCGTGGCGCCAGAATAGTCCCGCGCGGCCAATGGTTGCGCAGCGCCGGTCCAGTTCCCACATCCACGGGGACCGTCGCCATCCCTTCCTCAGAGGTGCATGAATGGACCGTCCCATGTCCGAACGCCGTCGGCTCTTGACCCTCCTCACCTTCGCCGCGCTCGCCGTGCCGGCTGTTGCACTCGCCGGCTGCGCGAGTGGCGGCACACGTCCGCCCCGCACCCGGAGCGGCGGCGGCAATCGCGGCGGAGAAAAGGGCGGCGGCGGCGGTGGGCCAGGCGGCGCCGGATCGCGGTAGCGGCCGCCAGGAAATACAAAAGGCCGGCACTCAGGTGCCGGTTCGTTGCCTCTGATCAGGCTTCGTCGCCGGCGAGTTCGCTGCGTCCTCTGGTCGCCCTCGGCTGAGGTGCTTCAGAGCGTGAGCGCGGGCAGGCCGAACCGAGACCGCGCCATGGTGCATGCCTCGTCGCCGGCTGCGCAGGCCCGGCAAACATCTGGCCGTGCGTCGTAGATCATGCATGAGGTCGAGATCCCGACCTCGCCCACCAAGGCCGAGCAACGGTTGCCGTTGCATCGCATGCCTGACAAGTCGACCGCGACAAGCGAGCCGGGAATGCGATCGAGAGCGGCGTCTTCCTCTGTCGTGAATCGCGGCCAGCCAGGCGCAAACGAACAGCATGCGCCACAGCTCCGGCAGGATGGTACCGATTCCGGCAGCCCGGCCGATGCGGCTTCGATCGGCGGCGTATTGTTCATTATTTGCGGGCCTTGCGGGCCGCATAGCGGGCATCGCGCGCCGCCTTCTGTTCGGCCGCCAGAGCGGTTGCCCGAACAGCGTCCTGCGCCGCCTTCTCCGCGGCTTCCCGCTGCTCACTTGCCGCGCGTGCTTCGGTTTCGATGCGCGCACGCTCCTCGGCGGCCAGTTTCGCTTCGTTCCGGGCGGCGGCGCGTGCTTCGCGCGCCGCGACGATGGCGGCGCGTTCCGCCTTCCGCGCGATGACCGCCGGGTCATCGGCCCCGGGCCGGCTGAGGATCCGCTGCAGCGTCGCCTTCCTTGCTTCGGCGGCCGCGTTCATGCGATCGCCGAAACTCTTCTCTCTGTAGCTCATGTCGCTCCGTTCTGATTGTGGCGCGGATTCGAAAGCGAACCCGCGCAAACAAGAAAGCCGGCCACCCGGCCGGCTTCTTTTCCGTGCCTGATCGACGGCTTACGCCGCCTGGGTGACCGCGACGCCCTTGCTCTTCAGCAGCTCCTGCAGCTCGCCGGTCTGGAACATCTCGCGCACGATGTCGCAGCCGCCGACGAACTCGCCCTTCACATAGAGCTGCGGCACGGTCGGCCAGCTGGCGAAGTCCTTGATGCCCTGGCGCAGGCCGGGGTCGGCCAGCACGTCGATGCCCTTGAACTTCACGCCCATGTGGGAGAGCACCTGGACCACCGCCGCGGAGAAGCCGCACTGCGGGAAGACCGGCGTGCCCTTCATGTAGAGCACGACGTCGTTGCTGGTGATGTCGTCGCGGATGCGGTCGAAGACCGGATTGTCGCTCATTCTCTCGTCTCCTGGCGCCCGGCCGGGAGGGCGGGCGATGAATCTGTCTACGGCATATGGCGGCATTCGCCCGGGCTGTCAATCGCTTGGGGTCGGGCGCGGCTTCCTCCGGCGCAGAATCGCCGGTTCCGGCAGGAAATAGAGCGCCAACCCCAGCCAGATCGCCCCGAACGACACGGCATGGGCCGAGGTGAAGGGCTCGCCATAGACGAACACGGCCAAGACCACCTGGCAGGTGGGGTTAAGATATTGCATCAGGCCCAGGGTGGCGAGCTTCAACCGGTTGGCCGCCATGGAGAAGAGCAGCAGCGGCG
>DATFDU010000352.1:0-7287 GCA_035251915.1 Dongiaceae bacterium
TGTCCCAGCAGGCCAAGGATGCCGCGGCCGTTGGCCAGGATCGCCGCATAAACCACGCCGAGGATGAGCGCGAGGAGGAGGCCGAGGCGCCAGACTTCGCCGCAGGCCTCCGGTTTGCCGGCGCCGTCAAACTGGGCGGACCGCACGATGACGCCGATCAGCAGGCCGATGGCGGCGGTCTGCAGGACCGCGAGCGGTATCAACGCGGCGCCGAATGCCGCCAGTCCCCGATCGGCAAAGGCGAGGTGGCCGACGATCGCCGTGTCCACCGTCAGCATCAGCACCATGCCGGCGCGCGACAGCATGACCGGCAGCGCCAGGCTGGCGGTCCGGCTGACGTTGTCCCAGAAGCTCGTTCCCTCATCCGCGCCGGGGAAGAGGGGCGAGTCCTGGGTCGCCGATTGTCCGCCCGGCGCGGAAGTTTCGCTTTTCATCTGTGTTGAGGCGGTGATATGAGGCGTTAGAGGGCTTATTAACCACTACATTCTCAGTATTAAAGGATCGTTGGCAAGCCTGACTGCGCGGGCGACCAAAAGGACGAACGCAAGTGCTGAAGGCCATGGCTCTGCTGAAGCGCAAACCACCGGACGGAGCGCCCAAGGCGCCGTTCAAGCAGCGCTTCCTTGCCTGGTGGGAAGGCGTCGAACCACCGCCCATGGAATCGCCGCTGCCGCCCCCCGTGCGCGAGCGCGAGCCGGAACCGCCGCCCCCGCCGATCAAGCTGGAGCCGTGGGAGAATCCCACCATCCGCGTGCGTCACGCGATCTGGGGCGAGGGCTTCCGCGGGCCGGGCGGAGCGCCCTTCGCGCTCGAGCTGGTGAAGCCGTTCGCCATCAACAATTCGATGTCGATCCTCGATTTCGGCTGCGGCGCCGGCGGCCCGGAGCGCGCCATCGTCAAGGAGTTCGACGTCTGGATCACCGGCATCGAGCCTGACCGCATGCAGGTGGAACTGGGCAAGCTGCTGTCCTCCAAGGCCGGCCTGGAGCGCAAGGCCGAGATCATTGCCTATGATCCGGAGAACTTCGTCACGCGCTCCGGCGGGTTCGACTGCATCCTGACGGTCGACACCATGTTCCGCTTCGAATCGCGCGAGGTGGTGCTGGCCCGCCTGGAGAATTGCCTGAAAACCCGTGGCCAGCTGACGATCTGCGACTATGTAAGGGCCGACGGCGTCGCGCCGGACGACCCGTTGATCGCGGCCGCGCTGGGCGCCGAGACGCCTGCGCTGTGGACCAAGGGCGAGTACGAAAAGCGCTTCAACGAGCTCAAGTTCGATCTGCGCGTCAGCGAGGACATCACCGACAGGTTCCGCCTGATGGCCCTGATCGCGCTCGACCAGGTGACCAAGATCCCGGAAGGCAAGTCGGTCATCCGCACTTTCCCCGACGCCTTTCTGGCCGAGGTCGGCGACTGGGAGCGTAAGCTGAACGCCATCGAAGCCGGCGTCCTCAAGATCTTCCGGTTCTACGGAATCAAGATGGGGTCCGCGTCCCTGATGTCGAACTGGTCATAAAGGCCAGTCGTTTCAGCAGCTTAGGCCTGTCTGGGCGCGGGTTGACAGGATTCGTGCCGATCTCTATGTTCCGCGCCCGACCCAAAGACCGGAATTCGAGGACCGACCCATGAAGATCATCAATTCGCTGAAGTCGGCGAAGCGGCGCCACAAGGACTGCCGCATCGTCCGCCGCAAGGGCCGGGTCTATGTGATCAACAAGACCAACCCGCGCTACAAGGCGCGCCAGGGCTAAAGCCCGGCTGAACCACCAAGTTTTCGAGCCGCGCCGATCGCAAGATCGGCGCGGTTTCGTTTTGGGCGCGCCTGTTCCAATATCATGGATTGGGAGAGGCGATTCATGCTGACCATGCCGGCCCTGGACGAGGGTGCCATCGGTGACCGCGAGCGGATCGCGGCGGACCTCGCGCGCCTGGTGGCGCCGGCGTCGGTGATCGCGGCCCCTGCGGCGCTGAAGGCCTATGAGAGCGATGGCCTCACCGCCTATCGTCAGCCGCCGCTGGTCGCGGTGCTGCCCGCCAATACCGCGGAGGTCGCGGCCGTGCTGCGCTACTGCCACCAGCGCAAGCTGAAGGTGGTGCCGCGCGGCTCCGGCACGTCGCTCTCGGGCGGCGCGCTGCCGCTGGCGGATGGCCTGCTGGTCGGCCTCGGCAAACTCAACCGCGTGCTGGAGATCGACTACGACAACCGCTGTGCCGTGGTGCAGCCGGGCGTGCCCAATCTCGCCATCAGTCACGCCGTCGCCGACCGCGGTTTCTACTACGCGCCGGACCCGTCGAGCCAGATCGCCTGTTCGATCGGCGGCAACGTCGCGGAGAATTCCGGCGGCGTGCATTGCCTCAAATACGGCCTCACCACCAACAACCTGCTCGGCCTCGAGGTGGTGCTGATCGACGGCGAGATCATGCGCGTCGGCGGGCGCCATTTCGACGCGGCAGGCTACGACCTGATGGGCATCCTCACCGGATCGGAGGGCTTGCTCGGCGTCGTCACGGAGGTGACCGTACGGCTGCTGAAGCGCCCGCCCACCGCGCGCGCCTTGCTGGCCGGATTCGCCAGCAACGAGGCGGCAGGCGAGGCGGTCGCTGCGATCATCGCCGCCGGCATCATTCCCGCCGGCATGGAGATGATGGACAAGCCGGCGGTCGCCGCCGTCGAGGATTTCGTCCATGCAGGTTATCCGCTCGACGTCGAAGCGCTGCTGATCGTCGAGCTCGACGGCACCGCCGCCGAGGTGGACGAGCTGATGGGTCGCGTGCAGGCGATTGCGCAGGGCAAAGGCGCCACCTCGCTGCGCGTCAGCCAGTCGGAGCAGGAGCGGCTGACATTCTGGGCCGGACGCAAGGCGGCGTTTCCCGCGGTCGGCCGCATCTCGCCGGACTATTATTGCATGGATGGCACGATTCCGCGCAGCAAGCTGCCGCTGGTGCTCACGCGCATGGCGGAGATGTCGGAACGGTTCGGCCTCAAGGTCGCGAATGTGTTCCACGCCGGCGACGGCAATTTGCATCCGCTGATCCTCTACGACGCCAACAAGCCGGGTGAACTGGATACCGCGGAGCGGTTCGGCGGGGAGATCCTGAAACTGTGCGTCGAGGTCGGCGGCGTCCTGACCGGCGAGCATGGCGTCGGCGTAGAGAAACGCGACCTGATGCCGGCGATGTTCAGCGAGGTCGACCTCGCGCAGCAGATGCGCCTCAAGTGCGCGTTCGATGAGCATCAGCTGCTCAATCCCGGCAAGGTGTTCCCGACGCTCCGTCGCTGCGCGGAGCTGGGCGCGATGCACGTGAGCCGTGGCAAGCTGCCGTTCCCTGACCTGCCGAGGTTCTGACTTCGTGCAGCGCATTCAGCCTGAGAGCATCCAGGACATCGTCGATATCGTGCGCTCCCACGCCGAGGCGCGCCGGCCGCTGGCGATCGAGGGTTCGGGCAGCAAGAGCGGGCTGGGCCGGCCGGTCGAAGCGGAGACTCTGCTGTCCGTGCGCGGCTTGAGCGGCATCACCAGCTATCAGCCTGACGAGCTGGTGCTGACCGCGTGGAGCGGCACGCCGATGCGCGAGATCTGGGATGCTCTGGCGGAGAAGCGCCAGCATCTCGCGTTCGAGCCGGCGGCAAGCGCGCTCTATGGCAGCGGCAATGAAGCCGGCACGCTCGGCGGCGTGCTGGCGAGCAACCTCTCCGGCCCGCGCCGGCCGAGCGCCGGTGCGGCGCGCGATCACTTCCTCGGCTTCAGCGCGGTCAACGGCCTGGGCGAGGAATTCAAGGCCGGCGGCAAAGTCGTGAAGAATGTCACCGGCTACGACCTGCCGAAGCTGCTGGCGGGCTCGATGGGCACGCTGGCGGTCCTCCTGGAAGTGACGGTGAAGGTGCTGCCGGAGCCGGAAAAGCAGCGCACGGTGATCGTTCCGGTTCCCGATGTTGCGGCCGGCCATCGCTGTCTGACCGCGCAGCTGTGCGAGGCGTTCGAGATCGACGGCGCGGCGTTCCTGCCGGCCGCGGTCGCCGCGCGCTCGAGCGTCGACCTGGTGCGGGCGCCCGGCAGCGCCCTGGTGGCGATGCGCCTGACGGGATCGCCGGTCTCGGTTGCCGATCGTTGTGCTGCGCTGCGCGCCGCCATCGGCATGCCGAGCGAGGAGCTGCATAGCATGCGTTCGCAAGCGCTGTGGGCGGAGATCAATGAGCTTGCGCCGTTGCTGCCGGCAGAGGCGGGTGCGCTCTGGCGCTTGTCCGTGCCGCCGGCTTCGGGCGCCAAGATCGCGATAGCGCTGGGGCAGGGCGAGGACTGGCTGATGGATTGGGGCGGCGGGCGCCTATGGGTTGCGCGCCAGGACCCGTCGGTCGACGATGCGAGCCTGGTGCGCAAGGCGGTGGCAACGGCTGGCGGACATGCAACGCTGGTGCGCGCACCTGATACGCTGCGCCGCGCCATCGACGGTTTCCCGATGGAAGCGCCATTGGCCTTGCTGAAGCGCACCAAGGCGGCGTTCGATCCGCACGGAATCCTGAATCCGGGCCGCATGTACAGAGAACTATGAGGCGGCGTCGATGACGTGGAAACCGTATAGCATCGAAGAGCTGGAACATCTGCTGAAGACCGAGCAAGCGGACTTCTCGGTCAATGAGCACGCCAAGTTCGCCCGCACCAAGGTTCCGGTAAGGCAGGTGCCCTGCTTCCGCAGCGAGCAGAAGACCGATGGTTACCTGTTCGTGGTGGCGAACGATGGCAAGACCGCGGTCGTCTTTGATGATGTCGAGGAAGAGTTCGCGATCTGCAAGCCGCACCTGCTCGATGGCGTGGTTCGCGAGTGGAGCCTCGCCGGGTCTCTTGTCTTCGCTCTGATGCATCTGAAATAGCGCGCGCATGCAGACCAGCTTCACCCTCGCGCAGCTAGCCAACCCCGACATCGCGGAAGCGGACAAGATCCTGCGCGCCTGCGTGCATTGCGGGTTCTGCACCGCGACCTGTCCGACCTATGTGCTGCTGGGCGACGAGCTGGATTCGCCTCGCGGGCGCATCTATCTCATCAAGGACATGCTGGAGCAGGATCGCGCCGCCGGCGAGGTCGAAGTCAGGCACATCGACCGCTGCCTGTCGTGCCTGTCCTGCATGACGACCTGCCCCTCCGGCGTGCACTACATGCACTTGGTGGATCAGGCGCGCGGGCATATCGAGAAGACGTATGCGCGGCCGACGGCGGATTACTGGCTACGGCGATTGCTGGCCATGATCCTGCCGCGGCCGCAGCTGTTCCGCCTGGCGCTGACCGGCGCGTTGCTGGCGCGCCGCCTCGGCGCGCATCGCTGGCTGCCAAGACGCCTGCGCGCGATGGTGGGCTTGGCCAAAGAGTGGCCGGCGACCCCGCGCGCGACCGATCGGCCCGGCGTCTTTCCGGCGCAGGGGGCGCGGCGCGGCCGGGTGGCGATCCTGGCGGGTTGTGCGCAGCCGGTGCTGCGGCCGGAGATCAACGAGGCCGCGATCCGCCTGCTCAACCGCCTCGGCGTCGAGGTGGTGGTGGCGGAGGGCGCGGGCTGTTGCGGCGCGCTCACCCATCACATGGGCTTCGAGGAGGCGGCGCACGACTCCGCTAAGGCGATCATCGCGGCCTGGCAGCGCGAGATGGCAGGCGAGGGACTGGATGCGATCGTCATCACCACGTCGGGCTGCGGCACGGTGATCAAGGACTACGGCTACCTCTTCCGCAACGACCCGGAATGGCGCGACCGTGCCCAGGCGGTGTCGGCGCGCGCCCTCGACATCAGCGAATATCTGGCGCAGCTCGGGCCGTTCCCGGCATCGGACGTGGCGAAGCCGAGACTCGCCTACCACGCCGCCTGCTCGCTGCAGCATGGGCAAAACGTGATCGGCGCGCCGAAGGAGCTGCTGCGGCAAGTCGGCTTCGAGGTGGTGGACGTGCCGGAAGGCCACCTCTGCTGCGGATCGGCCGGCACCTACAACATGCTGCAGCCCGAGCTCTCGGCCGCGTTGCGCGACCGCAAGGCCGCCAACATCAACGGCCTCGCGCCGCAGGCGATCGCCACCGGCAACATCGGCTGCATGCAGCAGCTCGAGGGCGCGGCGAACGCACCGATCCTCCACACGGTGGAGCTGTTGGACTGGGCGACCGGAGGTCCCCAGCCCCGGCAGCTCCAGCATTGGGCTATCGAGACGCCTTCACCGTCTGATAGCTGTTGATCAGGTTGCGATAGTCGGGAATGTGGTTGGAGAACAGGGTGCCCAATCCCTCGATATCGTTCCGCCAGTCGCGGTGCAGTTCGGCGGCCACGCCGAACCAGGTCATGAGCTGCGCGCCCGCTTCCGCCATGCGGCTCCAGGCCGAGTGGCGCGTCATTTCGTTGAAGGTGCCTGATGCATCCGTCACCACGAAGACTTCGTAACCCTCCTCGATCGCCGAGAGCGCCGGAAAGGCCACGCAGACCTCGGTCACGACGCCCGCGATGATCAGTTGCTTGCGGCCGGTGGCCTTCACGGCCTTCACGAAATCGGCGTTGTCCCAGGCATTGATCTGGCCAGGCCGCGGAATGAACGGTGCCTGGGGAAATATCTGCTTCAGCTCAGGCACGAGCGGTCCGTTCGGCCCATCCTCGAAGCTGGTGGTGAGGATGGTGGGAAGCTTGAAATACTTGGCGAGGTCGGCCAGCGCCAGAACGTTGTTCTTGAACTGATCCGGTGGGGTATCGCGAACCAGGGACAACAAACCGCATTGATGATCGACCAGCAGGACGGCTGCTTGTTCCTTGTCGAGCTTCCTATACGTCATGGTCATATCCGTTCTCCCTGCTTGGGTTCAGGAACTCGTCAACTCTCACCTAAACAGCGCAGCATCCGCTTCATGACATAGTGGCCGCGCTCGATCACCATCTCCTTCCAGTCGTCGTGCTCCTGGTAGAAGGCGGCGCGAATCTGGGCCTTGATTGCGCGGCCCTTGGGCGAGTGCACGTCGCCGCCGCCATGAGCGTAGAGCCAGTTGTCGGCGCGCACGGCGTTCATCATGTCCTCCTTGCGAGGGATGGTGCCGTATTCCAGCGTGATGCCGGCGATCTGCGCCTGGCTGAGGGTCTGGACGACGGCGATCTGGGTGTCGCCCACGACGTAGTAGGACGATGACGTGCCGTCATCGAAATAGGTGGCTTCGCTGCCCCACCATCGCTGCATGATCTGGTGGCCAGGATCGCGCGCGGCGTGGTTGGACATGATCTCGCCAAAGCCGTAGGGTCCGAGGCCGGTGTGCAGATCGATGAAGGCGACGTGC
>DATFDU010000353.1:0-9350 GCA_035251915.1 Dongiaceae bacterium
GATCGGGAAATGTGAATTGGGTCACCTTGGGTGCTGGCATATCGCTTGCTTCGTGATCTTGTGATGAAGAGAAACCCTGCATTTCTTGCCGCCTCCCTGCTTGCCGTCCTCGCGGCAACAGGCGCCTGCACCCCCACCTCCAAGGTGGCGGAGCCGGACATCGTCATGAAGTCCCCGGTGGCGCCCAACGTCCTGGCGCCGTGCCTCGCCATCAAGCTGGGGCAGAATTTCCGCGAGCAACGGCCGACCGTGGACATCTATCGCGGGGTCCACGAGATCACCATCGAATCGCCCCGTGGGGAAAAACTTGCCTTTGTGGAGGTCCAGTCCGACTACGCCGGCGGCTCCACGGTGCGGTTCTGGAACGGCGATCTCTACTGGCCGGACCACCGCGTCAGCGGCGTCTGGCCCGACGTCATGCGCGACAACTGGCACCGGTTCGAGTGGGCCGAGCGCGACTGCCAGCCCGCCACGGCGGCCGCGCGCGCCACGGCCAAGGCGCAGGCAGCGCCGCCGCCGCGGGCGGTCCCGGTCAAGTCGGTGGTCAAGGCGGCCCCGCTCAAGCCCCTGGCGGGTACGACCCCGGGCGCCCCACGCGACCTCACGCCCTAGCGGCGGAATTTCTCGGCTTTGGGAGGAATGGTGGGCCCGGCGGGACTCGAACCCGCGACCTCTCGATTAAAAGTCGCTTGCTCTACCGACTGAGCTACGGGCCCAACCCTGGCCGCCGGCGGGTTCACCGGGGCCCGGCAAGGGCTTCCCAAAAACCGGCCTAAAAAGCAAGCGTAAAACCTGTCGGCAGCCAGGCCGCGGCTTGGAGGCAGAGGCGGCTCCAGTCCGTTTGGCGATGTGCGGGCGCGCGATCGGGGTGCCGCGATTGTTGGCTTGCGAACTCAGCGCGAGGATCGGAAGCGTGCAGCGAAGTGACGTGATATGGCGTCCGAACAAGCCTTGGACTGCAATCGCATCCGCTTCTGTGGGCAACGTCTGCCAGGCACCATTTGTTTGAATCTGTACCAACCCAGAAGCGAGAAAACACATGGTCACGCCGATGCTGCATCGGAGGTGGGCGAGAGAATATTTGGCGCGTGCGGAGGAAACGCCGCGGCACAACCGGAAGCGGCATTATCTGCGGCTCGCCGTCAGCAACACCGTATGCGCGCATCGTCTCGAAGCTCAAGTCGAGCGTGAAGCCCCGCCGGCAACTGGGGATGAGAAAAAGGGTCAGCCAGGAACTGGCTGACCCCGGAGCGCTAAATCGATCAAAGCGCGAGTCGATCTCGGAAGCGCTAGTCGATCTCGCCGGCTTCTTCGCCGATCTCATCGCCGGTTTCATCGGCAGCTTCGCCGACCGCGTCCCCAACACTCTCGACGTCTTCGCCCGCGCCTTCAACGGTGTTGCAGGCCGCGAGCGGCGCGCCGAGTACGATGAGGCCGGCCAACAGCAGGCTGCGGTTGATCAGAGGGTCGTGCATGGCATGTGCTCCAAATTAGCGAGGCTACCCACCGGAACACCGAGGCAGGCTCAAACGTTCCCATCTTGGACGTGCGCTGGCACCGCCCGCCGTTTCCTGGCGACTCCTGGAGAAACAGCCATGACCGATCGCATCATGATCACCGGCATCAGCGGCGTTCGACCGAACCGCCAGCGCGACGTCGTGCACGTCGATTGCTCGTCGGACCAGCGCTCGACGCATCTCGCGCTCCATCGCGGCGTGCTGGGCACGCTGATCGTCTCGCTGCTGCAGGCAGCGCGCGCGTTTCCCGGAGATTCCGACGAGTTCCTGAGCCAGCCGCTGCAGCTTACCGGCGTCGGTGTGGTCTCCTTCGAGGACGGCAGCTTCGGGCTCGAGCTCATGCTCGACGAAGGACTGCGCCTGTTCGTCGCGGTCCCATCCGACAGCATCGCAGCGCTGCGCGATTGCGTGAACGTCATCGATACCCTGGACAATGCGATGACCGATCTCCCCGCCGGCATGACGCAGCACTGAGCGCGTTCATCCGCGCGCCGCCATGCGGAAAGCAGGATCTTCCCGCACGCGGGCACGGCGGACGTCCGCCGACGCACGGCACGCCTTTGTCGGCGGCTGGTCGCAGCGGCGCGGCGATTTCGTCAGCCTTCTGCTGGGCGTGCGGCAAGGCCGCCGGCGGAAGCTCACCTATATCGGCGAGGTGAAGACGGATCCGGGCGATCTCGCGATGACTCTGCTGGAGCCCCGGCTGCGCGAAGCCGAGGTCGAAACCAGCCCGTTCGTCGAGCAGCCGCCGGAGCATCCGGATCATCGCCATCATTGGATCAGCCCCGATCTGGTGGCCGAGATCGAATTCGATGGCTGGACACGCGATGGCACCGTGGGCAAAGCTGCGCTGAAGGCCGTCACCGACCGGCTATCCTTCCGCCACGCCAACTGGATCGCTCCGCCCAAATAGCTGCCTTGAAGATCGCGACCTTCAACATCAACAACGTCCAGCGGCGCCTGCCCGTCCTGCTCGCCTGGCTGAAGCAGGCGAAGCCTGATGTCGTCTGCCTGCAGGAACTGAAGACCGCACACGAGGCGTTTCCCGCCGGCGCGATCGAGCAGGCCGGTTTCCAGGCCGTGCATCGCGGCGAGAAGACCTGGAACGGCGTCGCCATCCTGGCGCGCGGCGCTCGCCCGGTGCTGACCCGCACCGAGCTGCCCGGCGATCCGAGCGACCGGCAGAGCCGCTACATCGAGGCGGCCGTCAAAGGCATCCTGGTCGCGTCGATCTATCTGCCCAACGGCAATCCGCAGCCAGGCCCGAAATTCACCTACAAGCTGGCGTGGTTCGACCGCCTCATCAAGCACGCAGCATCGCTCAAGCGCAGCAAGCAGCCAGTGATCCTGGCCGGCGACTACAACGTCGTGCCGACCGATCTCGACATCTATCCGACCAGGTCCTGGGACGACGACGCGCTGCTGCAGCCCGAGAGCCGCGCGGCGTTCCAGCGCCTGCTGAAGCAGGGCTGGACCGATTCCCTGCGGGCGGTGCACCCAAGCGAGAAGATCTACACTTTCTGGGACTATAAGCGGAATCGCTGGCAGCGCGATGCCGGCCTGCGCCTCGATCACATCCTGCTCAGCCCCAGCATCGCGCCGCGCTTGAGCGACGCCGGCGTCGATCGAGGGGTGCGCGGCTGGGAAGGCGCCAGCGACCACGCGCCCGCCTGGGCGGTCCTGGACTAGGACGGGATCAGTCCATCGCCGCCCTTCTTGGTTCGGCCGGCACCTGGACCACGCCGCGATACATCGTGGGCGATGGCGGTTCGCGCGTGGCGTCAGCGACCGCCCGTGTCGGTCTTGCCTCGATCACGATCGCTGCCAACCCGACCGTGACCGTGGCGGCAAGCAGGCAGGCCATCAGAACCTGCCGCGGAACGCGGAGGACGATGAAAGCACAGAGCGCAATGGCCCAGCACGTCACCGCCCCGCGGACATTCCCATCCGCATCGCGCAGCAACGTCGTTACGATGTCCATGTCGCCGAGGAGCGGGTTCGGATCAATCATGCCTGCCGCCTTCACGCCGGATCGAGGGCATAGGCAAACAAGCGACCGCGCAGGCCGTTCCGAAATCCGTCAGGCCACGGGTATCTATCCCGGGAACGAGGACGAAGGAAGCCGCAGCGGCGACCCTAGACCCACCTGAACACGATGAACGCGTAGACCAGCGCGATGCCGAGCGGCGCCCACAGCGGCGTGCCGAAGAACCCGAGCCAGGCGAGGAAAATGAACGCGCTGCCCAGCAGCGAGATGAACAGCCGGTCGCCGCGCGTGGTGTCGAGGCCGAGAATGCCGTGGCGCGGCGCGCCGCCGGGCGAATAGGCCTCCCACACCGACATGCCGATCAGGCAGAGCAGGATGAAGCCGAAAAAGGCCGCGGTCGGCCAGGTCCAGGCCATCCAGGCGATCAGCGAAGTACCTTGCATGAATGCCCCCTTCCCCTACACGCGTCCGAGGGCGAAGCCCTTGGCGATATAGTTGCGCACGAAATAGATCACGAATGCACCCGGCACGATGGTGAGCGTGCCGGCTGCCGCCAGCAGCCCAAGCTCGTAGCCGGAGGTGCTGGCGGTCCGCGTCATGGTGGCGACGATGGGCTTCGCCGCCACCGAGGTCAGCGTCTTCGCCAGCAGCAGCTCCACCCACGAGAACATGAAGCAGAAGAAGCAGGCGACGCCGATGCCGGCGGCGATGGTCGGGATGAAGATCTTCAGGAAGAACCGCCAGAACGGATAGCCGTCGACGTAGGCGGTCTCGTCCAGCTCCTTCGGCACGCCGGACATGAAGCCTTCCAGGATCCACACCGCCAGCGGCACGTTGAACAACGTATGCGCCAGCGCCACCGCCCACGGCGTATCGAACAGGCCAACCGCCGAATAAAGCTGCAGGAACGGCAGCGCGAACACCGCCGGCGGCGCCATGCGGTTGGTCAGCAGCCAGAAGAACAGGTGCTTGTCGCCCAGGAACCGGTAGCGCGAGAACGCATAGGCCGCCGGCAGCGCGACCACCACCGACAGGATGGTGTTCGCGATGACGAAGGTCAGCGAGTTGATGTAGCCGCTGTACCAGGTCGAGTCGGTGAAGATCTTGAGATAGTTGTCGACCGTGAAATTGACCGGCCAGGGCGTGAATCCGCCGAGAATCTCGTTGGTGGTCTTGAACGACATCGTGACCAGCCAATAGATCGGCAGCATCAGGAACAGGATGTAGACCGCCGGAATGATCGAGCGCTTGCGCATCACTGGGCCTCGTTCCGGGTCATGACGGTGTAGAACAGCCAGCTCAGCAGCAGGATGATCAGGAAATAGATCAGCGACATGGCCGCCGCCGGGCCAAGGTCGAACTGCCCGAGCGCCATCTTCACCAGGTCGATCGACAGGAAGGTGGTGGAATTGCCCGGCCCGCCGCCGGTCAGCACCACGACCTCGGTGTAGATCATGAAGGAATCCATGAAGCGCAGCAGGATCGCGATGGTCAGCACCCGCTTCAGCTTGGGCAGCTGGATGTAGCGGAACACCGACCAGGCGCTGGCGCCGTCGATCTTGGCCGCCTGGTAGTAGTCGTTGGGAATGGAAACGAGGCCGGCATAGCACAACAGCACGACCAGCGAGGTCCAATGCCACACGTCCATCAGGACGACGGTGAACCACGCCGTCATGGGCTGCCGCGTGTAGTTGAAGTCGAGGCCCAGGCTGCGCAGACCCTTGCCCATCAGGCCGATCTCGGGCAGCGCGAAGATGTTCCACATCGCGCCGACCACGTTCCAGGGAATCAGCAGCGGCAGCGCCATGGTCACGAGGCAGACGGAGACCCAGGGCCCCTTGCGCGGCATCGAGAGCGCGACGATGAGGCCGAGCGGCACCTCGATCAGCAGGATGATGGCGGTGAACAGGATCTGTCGCAGCAGCGCGTCATGGAAGCGATCCGAGTTCAGCACCTGCTCGAACCACGTAACCCCCGACCAGAAGAACATGTTGTCGCCGAACGTCTCCTGGACGGAAAAGTTGACGACGGTCATCAACGGAATGATGGCGTTGAAGGCGACCAGCGCCACCACCGGCGCGACCAGGAACCAGGCTTTCTGATTGAGCTGCTTGTACATCGGTTCCTCAGTTCACCAGCCAGCCGTCGCGATAGACGTGGGTGTGCTTGGGGTCGAACCGCACATGCGCCGGGCCTGAGGGCACCGGCTGTCCTTCCGGCACCAGCAGCTTGATGCGATGGTCGCGGTGCTGGGTCTCGACGATCCGGAAGCGGCCGACATCGGCCGCCTTCACGATCTCGACCGGGATGCCGCTGGTGTCGAAGCGGATGAACTCGGGCCGCACACCGAGTTCCATTCTGCCGTTGTCCTCAGCAGCCTGGATGGCTCCGGCCGTCGCCACGGCCTGGCCGAAGAATCCGACCCGCCCGCCATCGATACTGCACGGCAGCACGTTCATGCCCGGCGAGCCGATGAAGTGTCCGACGAAGGTATGGGCCGGCCGCTCGAACAGCTCGACCGGCGTTCCCACCTGCACCACTTCGCCATTGTTCATGACGACCACCCGGTCGGCGAAGGTCAGCGCCTCGGTCTGGTCGTGCGTCACATAGATCATGGTGCGCTTGATGCGGTGGTGCAGCTCCTTGAGCTTGGAGCGCAGCACCCATTTGAGATGCGGATCGATCACCGTCAGCGGCTCGTCGAACATGATGACGTTGACGTCGGAGCGCACCAGCCCGCGCCCCAACGAGATCTTCTGCTTGCCGTCGGCGGTGAGGCCCGACGCACGTTTCTTCAGCATGTGGCCCAGGTCCAGCATCTCACCGACCTCTTTCACACGCTTGTCGACCTCGCCCGCCGGCACGCCGCGATTGCGCAACGGAAAGGCGAGATTGTCGTACACCGTCATGGTGTCGTAGATGACCGGGAACTGGAACACCTGCGCGATATTGCGCTGCTCCGGCGTCATCCCCGACACATCGGCGTCGTCGAACAGGATGCGGCCCTGGGTCGGCCGCAGCAGGCCGGAGATCAGGTTCAGGAGCGTGGTCTTGCCGCAGCCCGATGGGCCGAGCAGGGCATAGGCGCCGCCGTCCTCCAGCGCCTGGCTCATCTCCTTGAGCGCCCAGTCCTCCGGCCCTTGCGGATTCGGCATGTAGCTGTGGCGCAGATTGTCGAGCGTGATCTTGGCCATCAGGCGCTGCCCCCAACCAGCCGGCCATCCTGCCCGAACAGGAACGAGCGGCCGACATCGACATAAAGCTTGGCGGTCTGACCGACTTCGTAGGGATGCACGCCGTGCGATTGCGAGATCCAGGTGCGCCCGCCGCGGTCGAAATGCAGCACGCTTTCGGAGCCGCTCAGTTCCGCCACCAGCACGCGGCCGTCGACCGTCACGACACCGCCGTTCTGCGGCGCGGGCGTGATGTGATGCGCGCGAATGGCGAGCGTGTACTGCCCGTCCGGAGCGCTCGCAATCGAAGCCGGCGTCGGCCAGTTGGTCCCGTCATCGAGCTGGATGCGGCCGTTGACCTTGGTGACCGGCGCGGTGTTGATGGGCGGATCGGAAAACACCTGCGCGCTCAACAAATCCGTCGGCTGGCGATAGATGGTGGCGGTCGGGCCGAACTGCGTTATGCGCCCTTCGTGCAAGGTCGCGGTGTTGCCGCCGAACAGCAGAGCCTCCACCGGCTCGGTGGTGGCATAAGCGACGATGCAATGCCGGTCGTGGAACAGCCGCGGCAGCTCATCGCGCAATTCCTCGCGCAGCTTGTAGTCCAGGTTCGCGAGCGGCTCGTCGAGCAGGATGATGTCGGAATCCTTGACCAGCGCGCGCGCGATCGCCGTGCGCTGCTGCTGGCCGCCCGACAGCTCGGCGGGCTTCCGCTCGAGCATCGGCACCAGGCGCAGCAGCTCCGCGACCTTGCCCACGCGCTCCTTGACCTTGGCATCGTCGACGCCGATCACGCGCAGCGGCGATGCGATGTTCTCGTAGACCGTCAGATGCGGATAGTTGATGAACTGCTGGTAGACCATCGAGACGTTGCGCTGCTGCACCGCGATGCCGGTGACGTTCTTGCCGCGGAACCAGATCTCGCCGCTGCTTGGGCGGTCGAGCCCGGCCATCAGCTGCATCAACGTCGTCTTGCCGGACAAAGTGGTGCCGAGCAGGACGTTGAAGGTCCCCTCTTCCAGCGTCAGGTTGGTCTCGTGGATGTGCACGTGACCGCCAACGCTTTTCGTCACCTTCCGTAGTTCGAGGGTCATTCCCAGCCGCGCATTGTCGTTCGATTTTGATTTTTCCCTGCCAGCAAACCCCGGGGGCTGTTGACCCCCGGGGATGCCGGTTCAGGACACTAGCACACTTCGGAAGCAGGGTGCGCTATTGGGCCCACCGCTTGACCAGCTCGTCATAGGCGATGGTTTCACCCTTCGGATCCTCATCGACCTTGGCATGCGGGCCATTCGGCTTGCCCAGCCACTCGGCGGCGTCCTTCTCCTCGTTAAGGCGCGGACCGCAGCCCCCGTAGGTCTTGTTGGCTTCGTCGGCCGCCTGCATGCGGGACATGACCAGGTCCATTTCACCGGCCAGACGATCCATCGCTTCCTGCGGCGTGAAGGCGCCGGAGTTCACGTCACCGATCTGCTGCCACCACAGCTGTGCCAGCTTCGGATAGTCGGGGACGTTGATGCCGGTCGGCGTCCAGTTGACGCGGTCGGGCGAGCGGTAGAACTCGACCAGGCCGCCCAGGTTGGGCGCGCGCTCGGTGAAGGATTCGTGACGGATGGTGCTGTCACGAATGATGGTGAGACCGACGTGGCTCTTCTTCACGTCGACCGTCTTCGAGGTGACGAACTGGGCATAGAGCCAGGCCGCCTTGGCGTTCTCGATCGGCGTCGACTTGAACAGCGTCCAGGAGCCGGTGTCCTGGTAGCCGAGCTTCTGGCCTTCCTTCCAGTACGGGCCGTGCGGCGACGGCGCCATCCGCCACAGCGGCTTGCCGTTGTCGTCGACCGTGTTGTTGCCTTCGGACTTCGGCGCCACCATGGAGGCGGTGAAGGCGGTGTACCAGAAGATCTGCTGCGCCACGTTGCCCTGGCTCAGCGCCGGCAGCGACTGATAGAAGTCGTAGTCGGCAGCGCCCGGAGGCGCGTATTTGCGCAGCCACTCGTCCCACTTGGCGATCGCGTAGACCGAGGCCGGTCCGTTGGTTTCGCCGCCGCGGGTGACCGAGGCGCCCGCCGGGTTGCACGAACCCTCTTCCATGCGGATGCCCCACTCGTCGATCGGACGGCCGTTCGGCAGGCCGGGCGAGCCGGCGCCGGCCATCGAGAGCCACGCGTCGGTCATGCGCCAGCCGAGATCCGGCGCGCGCTTGCCGTAGTCCATGTGGCCATAGACGCGCACGCCGTCGATTTCCTTCACGTCGTTGGTGAAGAATTCGGCGATGTCCTCATAGGCCGACCAATTGACCGGCACGCCGAGGTCGTAGCCGTACTTCTTCTTGAACGCCGTCTGCAGGTCCTTGCGGTCGAACCAGTCCTTGCGGAACCAGTAGAGATTGGCGAACTGCTGGTCAGGCAGCTGCCAAAGCTTGCCGTCCGGACCGGTGGTGAACGACTTGCCGATGAAGTCGTCGATGTCGAGGCCCGGGTTGGTGACGTCCTTGCCCTCGCCTGCCATGAAGTCGGTCAGGTTGACCGCGCTCTGCAGACGCGAGTGCGTTCCGATCAGATCGGAGTCGTTGATGTATCCGTCATACAGGTTGCGATTGGTCTGCATCTGCGTTTGCACCGCCTGCACGACCTCGCCTTCGCCGAGCAGCTGGTGGTTGACCTTGATGCC
>DATFDU010000354.1:0-6650 GCA_035251915.1 Dongiaceae bacterium
TCTAAGCTGGTGGGCATGTTCTCGTCCGATATGGCGATTGACCTCGGGACGGCGAACACCCTCGTGTACGTCAAAGGCCGCGGAATCGTCCTCAACGAACCCTCCGTCGTCGCCATCGCCGACAATCGCGGGAAAAAACACGTTCTGGCTGTAGGCGACGAAGCCAAGCTGATGCTGGGCCGCACGCCCGGAAACATCCAGGCAATCCGCCCCTTGCGCGACGGCGTCATCGCCGATTTCGAGGTCGCGGAAGAGATGATCAAGCATTTCATCCGCAAGGTGCACAACAACCGCAGGTCGTTCGCGCGGCCCCAGATCATCGTGTGCGTGCCCTCCGGCTCCACCGCCGTCGAGCGCCGCGCCATCCAGGAATCCGCCGAATCCGCCGGCGCCAGCAAGGTCTGGCTGATCGAGGAGCCGATGGCGGCCGCGATCGGCGCCGGCCTCCCGGTGACCGAGCCGACCGGCTCGATGGTGGTTGATATCGGCGGCGGCACCACCGAGGTCGCGGTGCTGTCGCTCGGCGGCATCGTCTATTCGCGGTCGGTCCGCGTCGGCGGCGACAAGATGGACGAAGCCATCATCGGCTACATCCGCCGCAACCATAACCTGCTGGTCGGCGAAGGCTCGGCCGAGCGCATCAAGAAAGAGATCGGCTCCGCCTGCCCGCCGGAAGACGGCGAGGGCAAGGTGATGGAGATCAAGGGCCGCGACCTGATGAACGGCGTGCCCAAGGAACTGGTGATCACCGAGCGGCAGGTGGCGGAAGCCCTGGCCGAGCCGGTCGGCGCCATCATCGAGGCGGTCAAGGTCGCGCTCGAGCACACAGCGCCGGAACTGGCCGGCGATATCGTCGACAAGGGCATCGTCCTGACCGGTGGCGGCGCGCTGCTCGCCAACCTCGATTACGTGCTGCGCCATGCGACCGGGCTGCCGGTCTCGGTGGCGGACGATGCGCTGTCCTGCGTGGCCCTCGGAACCGGCCGCTGCCTCGAGGATATCAAGGCGCATCGCCACGTTTTGATCAGCATGTATTAACCACGATCGGCTAGGTTAGCGGCAGTTTTCCTTTGCGGCCGTGGTCAGCCTGTGGAAAAATTGGACAAGGGACGGGATTCCAAGGCTTTAATGGCCGAAGAGCGTTTCCCGGAGGGTAGGACGTGAGACAGCGTTCTAGCGCCATCGGTGCGACTTCCTCCCTGAAGGTGTGGTTCCAGCGGTTTTCTTTTGTCCTGCTGACGATCGCGGCTTTCGGGGTGCTGCTGATCGGCAAGGCGGATACCGTCATGCTGTCGCGCCTGCGGATCTGGGTGGCGGACAGCATCGGGCCGGTGATCCACGTCGTCTCCGCGCCGGTCGAAACCGCCCGCGACACCGCCAGCGACGTGCAGTCGTATTTTTCCCTGAAACAGCAGGTCGAAGCCCTGGCGCGCCAGAACCAGGCGCTGCAGGATTACGAGCAGCAGGCCCGCAACCTGAAGGCCGAGAACGAGTCGCTGCGTGCGCTGCTGAAGATGACGCCGAACCCTCGCATCAGCTTCATCAGCGCGCCGGTCATTGCCGATGCGTCCTCGGGCTTCGTGCGCGGCGTGATCGCGCTCGCGGGCCGCGAGAACGGCGTCGTGAAGGGCCAGGCCGCCATGGTCGGCAACGGACTGGTGGGCCGCGTGCAGGATGTCGGCGACCGCGTGTCGCGCGTGATGCTGCTGACCGACATCAACAGCCGCCTGCCGATCCTGATCGAGCGCACGCGCGATCAGGCGGTGCTGGCCGGCAACAACTCGGACTTGCCGGACATCAACTATTTGCCGCGCGATGCGGATATCAAGATCGGCGATCATGTGGTGACATCGGGCATCGGCGGCGCCTTTCCGCCCGGCCTGCCGGTGGGCGAGGTTGCGGAGGTCTCCGACGGCAAGGTCTACGTGCAGCCGTTCGCGGACCTTGGGCGCCTCGAATTCATCCGCATGGTGGACTACGGGCTGCCGGGAATCCTGAGCGAGGATCTCGGCGTCGACACGGCCAAGCAGCAGACGCTGAGGCCGCCGTCTGCGGCGGTGCAGGCGCCGATGCCGCCGAAGCCGGCGACCACGCAACCAAAGTTGAAGCCGGCGGAAGGGCCGGCGGTGGAACAATGATCGGCCTCACCATCAGGCACCAGCTGGGGGAGTGGCTCCGGCTGGCGGCGCCGACCCTGGTGTCGCTGCTGCTGCTGCTGATCAGCATCGCGCCCTGGCGGCCATTCGATGCACCGCTCGGCGGCTCTCTGGTGGCGGCGTCGATCTTCTACTGGACGATCTATCAGCCGGAAGCGATGACGCCATGGATCGCCGCCCTGGTCGGCCTGGCGAGCGACGTTCTCGGGCTCTCGCCGTTCGGCCTCAGCATGCTGATCGCGCTCGCCGTGTGCGGCAGCGCGCAATTCTGGCGCCAGCAACTGGCCGATGCCTCGTTCTTCGTGGTGTGGCTGGCGTTCGCAGCCACCTCGCTGGCCACGTTCTTCATCGCCTGGGCGCTGGCCGCGCTGATCCTGGAGCAATGGCCGGATCCATGGCCGATCGCGATCCAGAGCATCGTCAATGTCGCGCTCTATCCGGTCCTGACCTTGCTGTTCGGGCGCGTGCAGCGCGCCCTGTGGGGCGAGTGAGGGCGCGATGGGCCGCATCAAGCAACAGCAGCAGCAGAGCCAGCAGAAGGTGTTCACGCGCCGCGTGGCGATGCTGGGCGGGCTGCAGACAATCATGGTCACGGCGCTCGCCGGCCGGCTCTATTACCTGCAGGTGATCGAGGGCGAGAAATACCGGCTGCTGTCGGACGAGAATCGCATCAACCACCGCATCCTGTTCCCGCCGCGCGGCCTCATCGTCGACCGCTTCGGCATCCCGCTGGCCACCAACTCGCCGAGCTATCGCGCCATCCTGGTGGCCGAGCAGACGCCGAACCTGAAGGCGACGCTGGAAGCGTTCTCGGCGATCGTGCCGCTCAGCGAGCGCGACATCGCGAAGGCCATGAAGGAGCGGCAGCGCACCCAGGACTTCAAGCCGATCACGGTGAAGGACGACTTGAACTGGGAAGAGGTCAATGCGGTCGAGCTGAACCTGCCGGACCTGCCGGGCATCTCGATCGACGTCGACCAGAAGCGGGTCTATCCGTTCGGCGGCATCACCTCGCACATCCTCGGCTATGTCGCGGTGCCGAACGAGAAGGACGTCGAGCGCGATCCGGATCCGCTGCTGAAGCAGCCCGGCTTCCGCATCGGCAAGAACGGGCTGGAGCGGCAGTATGACGCCGCGTTGCGCGGCGGCGCCGGCGAAAGCCAGCTCGAGGTCAACTCCCTCGGCCGCGTGATCCGCGAGCTGGCGCGCCAGGAAGGCCAGCCCGGCGGCGATCTCGTCACCACGCTCGATATCGGCCTGCACCAGTTCGCGCATCAGCGGCTGTCGAGCGAGATGGCCGGTGCGGCGGCGGTGATGGACGTCTATACCGGCGACCTGCTCGCCCTGGTGTCGACGCCGTCCTACGACCCGACGGCGTTCTATCGCGGCCTTACCAACGACGAGTGGCAGGAGCTGAGCAACGACATCTACGGCCCGCTGACCAACAAGGCGGTGGCCGGCCAGTACGCACCGGGCTCGACCTTCAAGATGATCACGGCGCTGGCCGGCCTCAGGGCCGGCGTCAGCCCGAACGACCATGTCTATTGCAGCGGCGTCACCGTGCTCGGCTCCGCGCGCTTCCACTGCTGGAAGCGCGAAGGTCACGGCTCGCTCGACATGGCAACCGCGCTCAAGTTCTCGTGCGACAGCTATTTCTACGAGATCGCGCGGCGCGCCGGCATCGACCGGATCGCCGAGACCGCGCGCCTGTTCGGCCTCGGCAGCGTCGAGGGCCTCGACCTGCCGGGCGAGAAGCCGGGCCTGATCCCCGATACGCGGTGGAAGAGGGCGACGTTCGACGACATCTGGCATCCGGGCGAAACGCTGGTCGCCGGCATCGGGCAGGGCTTCATCACCACGACGCCGCTGCAGCTCTGCGTCATGACGGCGCGCATCGCCAACGGCGGCTACGCGGTCAAGCCCCGCCTGGTGCGGCGCATCAGCGACGAGGCGCAGAACGACGAGGGCAACCCGGTGTTCCCGAGCCTCGAGCTGTCGCCCGATCACTTGAAGCTCCTGCGCACCGGCATGGACATGGTGAGCAACACCGAGCGCGGCACCGCATACCGCTCGCGCATCGACATTCCCGGCATGGAACTGGCCGGCAAGACCGGCACCAGCCAGGTGCGCCGCATCACCATGGCGGAGCGCGCACGCGGCGTGCTCAAGAACGATGAGCTGCCCTGGAACCGGCGCGACCATGCCTTGTTCGTCGCCTTCGCCCCGGTCCATGCGCCGCGCTATGCGTGCAGCGTGGTGGTGGAGCATGGCGGCGGCGGTTCCGCGGTTGCCGCGCCGATCGCGCGCGATATCCTGATCGAATGCCAGCGGCGCGATCCGTCCCGGCGGAATCCGAACGCCGAAGGCGGCCGGCGCGAGATGCCGTGAGGACAGGACGGAATGGGCATCGAGCTCCATAGTGTAGGATCGGCGCCGGGCCTCCGGCTGACGCAGCGCATCCGGCAGATTCCCTGGAGCCTGGTGATCCTCATCACCATGGTCGCGTCCATCGGCTTCGTGATGCTGTATTCCGCGGCCGGCGGCAGCCCGGATCCGTGGATGGATCGGCAGATGGTGCGCTATGCCCTCGGCGTCGGCGTCATGCTGGCGATCGGCATGGTCGATCTGCCGCGCCTGGCGAAGATCGCCTATCCGCTCTATGCCATCGCCTTCGTCCTGCTGGTCTATGTCGAGTTCGCGGGCGAGATCGGCATGGGCGCGCAGCGCTGGATCGATCTCAAGTTCTTCCAGCTGCAGCCGTCCGAGCTGATGAAGATCTCGCTGTGCCTGGTGCTGGCGCGCTATTTCCACGGCCTCAGCTACGAGGAGATCGGCCGGCCCTGGGTGCTGGTGCCGCCGACCTTGATGGCGGTGCTGCCCGCGGGCCTGGTGCTGAAGCAGCCCGATCTCGGGACCGCCGGCATGCTGCTGATGGTGGGCGGCGCGGTGTTCTTCGTCGCCGGCGTGCGCTGGTGGAAGTTCGCCTTGGTCTTTGCGCTCGGCATCGCCGGCTCGGTCGCCGCCTGGAACTCGGGCTTCCTGCATGACTACCAGAAGGCGCGCCTGCTGACCTTCCTCGATCCGTCCGCGGACGCGCTGGGCACCGGCTATCACATCACGCAGTCCAAGATCGCGCTCGGCTCCGGCGGCCCGTGGGGCAAGGGCCTGTTGCAGGGCTCGCAGGCGCAGCTCGAGTTCCTGCCCGAACGCCATACCGACTTCATCTTCACCATGCTGGGCGAGGAGCTCGGCATGGTCGGCGGCCTGCTGGTGCTGACGCTCTATTCGCTGCTGGTGGTCTACGGCCTCGCCATCGCGCTCCGGACGCGCAGCCATTTCGGGCGTCTGCTGGCGTTCGGCGTGACCATGAACATCTTCCTCTATTTCTTCATCAACACGGCAATGGTGATGGGTCTCATCCCGGTCGTCGGCATCCCGCTGCCGCTGATCTCCTACGGCGGCACCGCCATGATGACCGTGATGGTGGGATTCGGCCTCTTGATGGCGGTCTACATCCAGCGCGACTACCGGGTCGGCCGGCGCACCTCGGGCGAGGATTGACCGCCCCAAGGTCATTCTAAGGCCTTGGACCGACGGGATAAATCCGGGGCAATTTGGCTATCGACAAGAGCGCAACGCTTTTGCTATACCGCGCGCCTTGCCATGGGGCGGGGCGCATAGCTCAGTTGGTAGAGCAGCTGACTCTTAATCAGCGGGTCGCAGGTTCGAGTCCTGCTGCGCCCACCACTAACCGCCGGTGGCAATTGATGAATTCGGAATGTGATCAAACCGGCGTTTCGCCGGCTTGTCACTTTTCCGGGACCGGTTTGTCACTTTCGTTCGATCTTTGTGCGGAGGTCCCGGCGTTCAACGTCGCGATCGCCAGCTGTGATTTGCGCTTCAGTTGGGTGTAGTGCTCGACCATTTCGGCAGTGTCGTGGCCGGTAATTGATGCGATCACATCCCATGCGAGGCCGAGCTCGCGTAGTCGGGTGGCGGCGGTGAAGCGAAGGCCATGCGTGGTGACGCCGCCGTTCTTCATGCCGGAGTGGAGGCCTTCGACGCCCGTCTTTTTGCGTTTCTCCGACCCCCCGAAGGAATAGGTCATGAGGTGCTGGAAGTAACCGACGGTAAGAGCGCGCCCCTTCTCGCCGGTCAAAATCATCCGGGTGGCGTTGAGCGGAATTGGGCGCGGCTTTTTGCGGTTCAGGCGGTCCTTGATCCAGGCGTCGCGGCCAGCATTCCATGCATCGAGGGCCGCCTTCAGGTCGTTCGAGATCGGGATCCAGACACGTGCTCCGGTCTTCTGTTGCTTGACGGAGATCATACCGTCATCTCCGATATGCTTACTCTCCATAGCAACAATGTCGATGCCGCGCTGGCCGGTGTTCAGCCCAAGCTCGAAGGCGGTCCGCTCAACAGAGCCGAGCAGCCATCTCTTGCGATAGGCGGCGATCTCCTGTTCTTCCCAGGCTCGATGTTCGTACAGTCCAT
>DATFDU010000355.1:0-2339 GCA_035251915.1 Dongiaceae bacterium
CCTGCGCACGCGGTCCTTGCAGCGCCAGTACCAGGATGGCTTCCCCGATGCCCTCGATCTGCTGGTGGTCTGCGTCGAGGCCGGACTCAGCCTGGATGCTGCCATCAATCGCGTCGGTCAGGAGATCGGTCACGCGCACCCGGCCATCGCCGAAAATTTCGCGATGATGTCTCACGAGCTCCGTGCCGGCGGAACACGCGCGGACGCACTTCACAATCTGGCCGATCGCATGGGTGTCGACGATGTGCGTTCGGTGGTGACGCTATTGCTTCAGTCCGAGGAGCTGGGCACCAGCATCGCGGATGCGCTGCGGATCTATTCCGACGACATGCGCATCCGGCGCATGCTGCGGGCCGAAACCAAGGCCCAGGCTCTGCCGGTAAAGCTCTCGCTGCCATTGGGGTTCTTCATTTTTCCGACCATGTTGATCGTGATCATGTTGCCGGTCGGGATCCGCATCTACCGCGTGATCCTGGAACGGTAGGATGCGAATGGGGGATCAGACATGACGAGCGCAGACAAGACCGTTGGAATCCTGCTGGTCGGCTTGAGTGTGCTGCTCGGCGGCTGTGCCGTCGGTGCGGGAGCGGGCCGGCCGGTTCTCGGACTGGATGGGCAACATCTCGATGCCTCGGACCCGGTCGAGCGCGCGCGCGCGCAGATCCTCACGCGGCAGTATGGTCTCGCCATCGATGGGCTGACCGACCTGGTGACGAGAGACCCGGGCAATGCGCGGGCGCTGACGCTGCTCGCGGTCGCTTATGGGCAGGTGAAGCGCTTCGACCTTGCGGATCGCTATCATGCGCGGGCGCTGGAGATCGATCCGGACTCGTCCGTGGTTCTGAACAATTGGGGCTATTCGTATCTGGTTCGAGGCGACGACAGGCGCGCGACCGACCTGTTGGAGCGCGCCGTGGCAACCAGTCAGGGCCGGCCGATCGTGGCGGCCAATCTCGCCCTTGCGCGAGGTGACGACGCCGACGTAACGCCCTCTCGCGACGAGACAGCGACCAGCGGCGATCCGATGCGCAGCATCCGCGTGTCTTCGCATGTGACGTTGGTTCGACCCGCATCGCGCCTGAGGCGTGTGGCGCCCGGCGTGCAGATGCTGCTCACGATCGGCACCGGGCATGCGGACGGGCAGCTGCTCGTCTCGCAAGCGCCGACGCCGCCGATCGACCTTGGGAACAGCGCTGCACCTGCCGCCATGGACGATCCGCGGTTCAAACTGTTCCGGGCGCTGTTTGCGCTGATGGAGGATGAGCCGCCGCCGGCGGCCGTGCCGGTTCCAGACCAGCTCGCCGCGGCGTCGTTCGGTGTCGTCTCGGAGATCGACGATTTCACCAGGCCCTAGGAGACCAGCGGGCCGGCAATGCAGAGGGGGACTCATATGAAGAACGAGCAGACAATCGTGAGGGGCAGTCGCTTCCCGGCGGCCTGGCATGGCCGAGGGATGCTGATCGCCATTGCGATGATGGGGCTCACCGCCTGCGCCGGCACGCAGCCAGCCGAGGTCAACGAGACCGCGCTGCGTGCCAATGCGCAGTCGCAGGAGGCGACCCTGGCGGCGGCGGAAGCGGATCTCGCCGCGCGGCGCTACCAGTTGGCGTTCCAGCGCCTGGTGCGGCTGGACAAGTCGACGATGGAGACCGCACGGGCCCGCTACGCCATGGCCGAGACTCTGTTGGGCCTGGATCGGCCACACGAGGCCCTGGCGCGCTTTGAGGTGCTGCAAGCCGATCCCGCGTTCCAGGTTCGGGCATGGCAAGGATTGGGCTTGGCGCAGCTCGCTCTCGGCAACGCGGAGGAAGCCGCGACCCAGCTGGACCGTGCCGTTGCGGCCGATGCAAGCCTCTGGCGCGCCTGGGCCGGCCTGGGGCGGGCCCACGATCAGCAGAAAAGCTGGACGGCAGCCGCCGCGGCCTACGATCAGGGACTGAAGGCCAGCCCCGGATCGTCCGTGATCCTCAACAATCAAGGCATGTCGCTGCTGTTGCAGCATCGCTATGCGGAGGCGGCCGCGGCATTCGAGCAGGCGATCGCGCACGATCCGACGATGGAGACGGCGAGGGCAAACCTGCGCATCGCGCTCGCATGGCAGGGCCGGTATGACGAGGCGCTGGTCGGCCTGCAACCGGAGGAGCGCGCGAACTCGCTCAACAACATCGGGTTCGTGGCCATGCTGCGCGGCGATCATCGCGCCGCCCAACGCTACTTCGCGCAGGCGATGGAGGTCAGCGCCGTCTACCATCAGGGGGCGGCGGCCAACCTCGAGGCGCTGAAGCTGGTTGCAGCGCCTAAGACGGCACAGATTGCGCCGCAGACGGCGGATACGCCTG
>DATFDU010000356.1:0-5103 GCA_035251915.1 Dongiaceae bacterium
TCAACCTCGTGTCGCTGGCATGACCCATACCGTGACCCGCTGGTGGTTGGTGCGCCATGCTCCGGTGATCGGAGTGAATGGCCGCGTCTACGGCCAGGACGATATCGAAGCCGACTGCGCCGACGAGGCTGAGTTCCGGCATCTCGCCGGCCTGCTGCCGCACGACGCGATCTGGCTCGTCTCGCACTTGAAGCGCACGCACCAGACCGCGTCGGCAATTTTCGCGGCGCGCGTGACGGCGACCGTGCCGGCGCCGATCATCACCAGCGACCTGGCGGAGCAGCATTTCGGCGACTGGCAGGGCATGACCTATGCCGACCTGGAGGTGCTGCGCGGCGCCGACTATCTCCGCTTCTGGCATTCGCCCGCCAGCGAACGGCCGCCGGGCGGCGAGAGCTTCGAGGACGTGGTCGCGCGGGTCGGCGGCGCCATGGCGCGCATCACCGTCGAGCATGCCGGCCGCGACATCGTGGCGGTGGTCCATGGCGGGACCATCCGGGCCGCGCTCGCCGTCGCGCTCGGCATTGAGCCGGAGCGGGCGCTCGGCTTTGCGGTCGACACCTGCTCCGTCACGCGCCTGGATCACCTGAGCCAAGGGGCCGAAAACGCCGCCTGGCGCATTGTCGCGGTCAACCAGCATCCGAATGCGCTAACCCGTTGACGTTCTGGCTCGTTGACGGTCTTGTGACTCCGGGCCGCGGCGTCCGGCCATTGCGCCGCCTTATTTCGCTGGCTATCTCTTGTCCCGCCCGGGACGCTCCGAGTCGTTAAGAAATCGCCGGGGACCCATCGTCGGGGATCTTAGGAGGCTGCCATGCTGACGCGCCGTTCTCTCATGCTTGCCGGATTGACCGCACCCGCCGCGATGCTCGGCGCACGCGCCGCGCTGGCGCTGACGCCGCAGCAGGAGGTGCTCGACAAGGCGCGCATCAGCTTCGACAAGCTGATCACCTCGGTCGAGTTCGGCGAGCTGCCGGGCTACATGAAGCGGGCCAAGGCGGTCCTCATCTTCCCGGAGCTCTACAAGGGCGGCTTCATCCTCGGCGCCGAAGGTGGCTATGGCGTCTTGTCGGCGCGCAATGCCGATGGCTGGAGCCAGCCGGCCTTCTACGACCTGGTGGCCGGCAGCCTCGGCCTGCAGATCGGCGGCCAGGTCAGCGAGGTGGTGCTGACCATCATGAGCGACAAGGCGCTCGACGCCGTGCTCACCGACCAGCTCAAGTTCGGCGGCGACATGGCGATCGCGGTCGGGCCGATCGGCAAGGGCCTCGGCGCCGACACCACCACCAACATGCAGGCCGACGTCTATTCCTTTGCGAAGACCGCCGGCCTGTTCGGCGGCGTCTCGTTCGAGGGCGCCGGCATCATCAAGAAGGACGACTGGAACAGCGCCTATTACGGCCAGGGCGCGACCCCGCGCGGCATCGTGATCGAAGGCAAGTTCAAGAACCCGAACACGCAGGCGCTGCTGAAGAGCCTGCAGCCCTACTAAGGCCTGCCCATGAATCCCGTGTGGACACGACGGGCGCTCATCGCATTCCTGCTGGCCGTGCTGGCGATCTGCGGCATGCTGCTCTATCGCCTGGCGATGGAGCGCACAATCTCGCCGGCGACCGTCAGCGGCGAGGCGCTGGTCGGCGGCCCGTTCGAGCTCACCGACCAGGACGGCAACAAGGTCACCGACCAGACCTACAAGGGCAAGCTGATGCTGATCTATTTCGGCTTCACCTACTGCCCCGACGCCTGCCCGACCGCGCTCGGTGTCATGAGCGCCGCGCTCGACAAGCTGGACGTGTCCGCCGACCGCGTGGTCCCCATCCTCATCACCGTTGATCCCGAGCGCGACACGCCGCAGGTGCTGAAGGACTACGTCTCCAACTTCCGTCCGGGCATGGTGGGTTTGACCGGCACGCCGGAGCAGATCGCGCAGGTCGCGAAGGCCTACCGCGTCTACTACCAGAAGGCCGCTGGCGCCACCGGCGAGGACTATCTGATGGATCACACGCTGCTGATCTATCTGATGAACGGCGAGGGGAAGTTCGTGAAGCACTTCACCGCCGAGGCGACGCCCGACCAGATCGCGGATGAGATTCGCAAGCATCTGTAGCGGCACATCCTCGCCATGGCGGGCCGCTAGCCACCGGCCATCCATCTGTTGTATGTCGTGATGCAGAATTTTGGCCTCCCTGCGGGGGCGATCGGGCTGGGATGCTTGGTGCCTGCGAAATTGACGTGCCGCAGTTCGCTGATCCGCGCGGCAGGTTGGCTGCATTCGAACAGGCGCGCCCATTGCCGTTCACGCCGCGGCGGACCTTTGTCATCAGCGATGTTCCGCCGGGGGCGCATCGGGCGGGGCACGTCACGCGCTGCGACGAGTTTCTGTGGATGCCGGCCGGCGCGTGCCGCGCCATCCTGCGCCAACATGCGGCGCAGGAAGATGGTGAACAACGGTTCCATCTGGCGGCGCGCGGCCGTGGCCTGTACGTGCCGAAGGGGCTCTGGATCGACCTCTTCGATTTCGATCCCGGCAGCGTCATGATCTGCATGGCCGACAGCAACTATGTCGCCAGGGGCTAGCGACCCCGTCGTCCTGTTCGGCGCAGGCTCGGCCATCTGCGCCGATGTGGCGGGGAGCTGCCGTCGCAACGGACAACCCGTTGCAGCCGCCATCAGGAACGTGCCCGGACCGGTCTATGCTGGCGACGACATTCCGGTCTTCGATGCGGCGGAGCTGCCGGCGGAGATCGTCGCGCTGCCGTTCCTGCTGCCGCTGTTCGATCCGAAGAACCGTCGCGCCGCTTTCGTCGATGCGACCAGGTGCGGATTCCGCGATCCGGCACGTCTGGTGGACTGCACCGCCATCATCGCGCCGGACTGCGCGGTCGAGCTTGGCGTCTACGTCAACGCAGGCGCCATCGTCGGCGCGGGTTCGCAGCTGGAGCGCTTCGCGTTCTGCAATCGCGGCGCCAACATCGGACACCACTGTCGGATCGGGGCGTTCGCATCGATCGGGCCCGGCGCCGTTCTTGCAGGATTGGTGACGATCAGCGAGGGCAGCCAGGTTGGCGCCGGCGCTGTCATCCTGCCGCAAGTGCAGATCGGCGCGGGTGCGTTGGTGGCGCCGGGCGCGGTGGTCGCGCGCGACGTTCCGGATGGCGGGTTCGCCGCCGGCAATCCGGCACGCATCCTCGCGCGGCGGACGGATTGACGTGCCCGGTCGGCGCCAACCCGTCGTCCACCTCTATGCGGTGTGCTGGAACGAAGCCCATCTTCTGCCCTATTTCTTTCGCAACTATGAGCCCTGGGTGCAGCGCTTCGTGATCTTCGACAACGGCTCGACCGACGGCACGCAGGCCCTGCTCTCCGCCAAGCCGAATGTGCAGCTGCGGCAGTTTCCCTGGTTCGATCCGGACTCCTTCGTGCGCTCGCAGCGCAAGCTGCAGAATAACTGCGCGCATGAAAGCCGCGGCGTGGCGGACTGGGTTGTGGTGACCGCCATCGACGAGCATCTTTATCATCCCGACATGGGGGGCTTCCTGCGGCGCTGCGCGCGCGATGGCGTCACCTGCGTGCCGGCGCTCGGCTACGAGATGGTCACGCGCGACTTCCCGGCGCCCGATGCGCACCTGGCGCGCGATCACCGGCGCGGCGTGCCGAGCCAATGGCTCAACAAGCTTCGCCTGTTCAATCCCGACGAGGTGAAGCCCCGGATCGCGATCGGCGGCCATGGCGCAAGACCGGCGGGTCACGTGGTCTACCCGTCACAGGACGAACTGCTGCTGCTCCACTACAAGCATCTGGGCGTCGAATACCTGGTGCAGCGTAACGCGCTGCTCGACTCGGAGCTGAGAACCGGCGATCGCGCCAGTCGGTTTGGCACCCACTACGCGCTGGACCGCGCGAAGATCGAGGCCAATGTCGGTGCCTTGTTGCGCAACGCGGTCGATCTCGACGATCCGGCGCATGTGCCGTGGCGGGATCATCCGGCGCCGCGATTCTGGCGGACCGGGCAATCGGCCGCGACGAGCCGCCCGAAGCGGCGCTATCCGCGGCTGCATCGCCTCTGGCTTCGACTGAAGAAGGGCTGGCGCCGGTAAGGGATACTCACATTGGGGTAGGGGAGTGCCCATTTTTGCGCCAATCCCAATGTCATACAAAAGTCTAGTTGCGCCCGAGTCGCCCGCTTCGTAACGTCGGCGACCTTTCGGGGGGAAGGCGGAGTCCGAGTCGCGCCAGGCGCGCCGCGGCCAGTGAGCGGAAGGACCATCATGCTCTACCAGGCGATCGAGGCCCATCTGGCGAGCCTTACGCCGGCGCGTCTGACGGCGCGCTGGATGCACCAGATGATGTCGCATCCGATGCTGCCGCACTCCTACACCACTGGCTTCCGCGCCGCCGCCGCCTGGTTCGAGCTGTTCGACCGCGCCACCCAGCGCCGCCTGAAACCGGCCTTCGGCCTCGATGAGACGCTGATCGATGCGCAGCCGGTCGCCGTGCGCGAGCAGGTGGTGGTGGAGAAGCCGTTCTGCCGCCTGCTGCATTTCGCCCGCGACCTCCGGCTGCCGCGCAACGATCCGCATGTGCTGGTGGTGGCGCCGATGTCGGGCCATCACGCGACCTTGCTGCGCGGCACGGTGGAGACGCTGCTGCCGGCGCACGAGGTCTACATCACCGACTGGACGGACGCGCGGCTGGTGCCGCTCAGCGCCGGCGGCTTCGACCTTGCCGACTACATCGACACCATCATCGACTTCCTGCGCGTGCTGGGTCCCGAGACGCATGTGATGGCGGTGTGCCAGCCCTCGCCGCCGGTGCTCGCTGCCACCGCGCTGATGGCGGCGGACGGTGACGCCGCGACGCCCAGAAGCCTGACCCTGATGGGCGGGCCAGTCGACACCCGCGTCAGCCCGACCACGGTCAATCATGTCGGCGCCAGCCAGAGCCTAGACTGGTTCGAACGCAAGGTGATCGACTTGGTGCCGCCGCACTATCCGGGCGCGATGCGCCGGGTCTATCCCGGCTTCCTGCAGCTCGGCGGCTTCATGTCCATGAACCCGGACCGCCACGTGCAGTCGCACATCGATTTCTTCCATCACCTGGTGG
>DATFDU010000357.1:0-2145 GCA_035251915.1 Dongiaceae bacterium
ATCGTGGAATGGGAGCGCTACGACTGGCTGCGTTTCAATCTCGCCGCGACCGAGGCGGCCAAGCAGCCGGAAGGCTGCGCCAAGTTCGCGCAGGCGGTGTTCGCCCTCACCATGGGGGAGCGCGAAGAGCGCGATACCGAAACGGTGATCGCTGCGGCGGCGCACGATGCGGGTCTCGACCCGCGCCGACTGATCGAATCCTCCAAGACCTCCGACACCAAGGCCGAGCTGCACCATGCCATCACCGACGCGGTCGCGCTCGGCGTGTTCGGGGTGCCGAGCTTCGTGCTCGACGGCGAAGTCTACTGGGGCAACGACCGCCTCATCCTGCTGCGCTGGGCGCTGACGGGCGAACGATAGGGGGATACGCCCGGCCGGGATGACAGATGTGTGCGTTTGTGGAAGGGGCGGTTACGCCACCACCACTTCGTCCACCTTCTTCAAATCGTCCAGCGGGATGTGGCAGAAGATGCGGTGGCCGCCGGCCGTGGTCTGGGTCGGTGGGACGGTGGTGTCGCAGATGGCGCCGACCTTGCGCGGGCAGCGGGTCGCGAACGGGCAGCCCTGCGGCCGGTTCTGCGGGCTCGGCATCGCGCCTTCCAGGATGATGCGGCGCTGGTGCACGTCCGGGTCGGCGATCGGCACCGCCGAGAGCAACGCTTCGGTATAGGGATGATAGGGCGGAGCGAACACGTCTTCCGTGCTTCCGTACTCCATCACCTGGCCGAGATACATGACCGCGACATAGTCGGCGAGATAACGCACGACGCTGAGGTCGTGCGAGATGAAGACCAGGGTCGCGCCGCGCTTGGCCTGGATGTCGACCAGCAGGTTGATGATGGCGGCCTGCACCGAGACGTCGAGCGCCGACACCGGCTCGTCGGCGAGGATGAGGTCGGGCTCGCCGGCGAGCGCACGGGCGATTGCCACGCGCTGCTTTTGCCCACCGGACAATTGCCGCGGCATGCGCTGCGCGAACTCGACCGGCAGGTTGACGGTCTTCAGCAGATTGCTCGCTTCCTGCTCGGCCTCCCGCGAGCCGAGGCCGCGCAGCCTGCGGATCGCCCGCTCCATCACATAGCCGATGGAATGGCTGGGATTGAGCGTCGAGTCCGGATTCTGGAACACCATCTGGATCGCGCTCTTGATCTGGGCCTCGCGGTCCTCGACCGGGATCTGGCTGATCTCCTTGCCCGACAGCGTCACCATGCCCTCGGTGCCGAGCTCGATGCCGGTCAGCACCTTGGCGAGGGTGGACTTGCCGCAGCCCGATTCGCCGACGATCGCCAGGGTCTGGCCGCGGTTGGCGGCGAGGTCGATATTGTCGACCGCGTGCACATCATAGCCGGCGCCGCCGAACATGCCTGTGGACTGGTGATAGGTCTTGCGCAGGTGCGCGATCTGCAGCACCACCTCCGCGTCGACCGGCGCCTTGCCGATCGCCAGCGCTTCGATGCCCTGCGGTAGCTTCTCATGCTCCGGCAATTCGTTCGCCCGCACGCATTTCACGTGATGCTGCTGGCTCATGTCGAGGGTCGGCAGCGGATCCTGGCTGCAGCGCTCCGGTTGCGCGAACTTGCAGCGCGGCTGGAACACGCAGCCCTTCGGGCGGTTGAGGATCGAGGGCACCTGGCCCGGAATCGCGGTCAGCGGCCGGCTGTTCTTGTCGGCGCCGAGGGTCGGGATGCAGCTCAGCAGGCCGCGCGTGTAGGGGTGGCGCGGATTGCGGAACACCTCGGTGATCGGCCCTTCCTCGACCAGCTCGCCGGCATACATCACGCCGATGCGGTCGCAGATGCGGACCACGGTGCCGAGGTTGTGGCTGATGAAGATGATGGCGGTATTGTGCTTCTCGCGCAGCCGCGACACCAGGTCCAGCACCGCGGCTTCCACCGTGACGTCGAGGCCGGTGGTCGGCTCGTCCATCACCAGCAGCGACGGCTCGGCCATCAGCGCCATCGCGATCACGACGCGCTGCTGCTGGCCGCCCGACAGCTGGTGCGGGTAGCGCGTCATCATGGTCTCGGGGTCTGGCAGGTTGACCTCGCGCAGCATCTGCAGCGCGCGGGCGTGCGCCTCCGTTTCGCTCTGGCCGAAATGGATGATCGGCACTTCCATCAGCTGCTTGCCGATCGGGATGACCGG
>DATFDU010000358.1:0-4833 GCA_035251915.1 Dongiaceae bacterium
GCGAGGTCCAGATGTGGATGGCTTTTGAGAGGTCCGCCGGCTCATCCAACGAGCCGGCCTTGATGCTGAGATAGTCGCTGTCGAGCGCCTCGTGCCACAGCCTGGAGCCGCAGTCGGGGCAGAAGGCGCAGCGCAGGCGCCGGCCGCTGTCGGCGAGGCGAGTCCAGAATTTCGGCGTGCCTTGCGTGACGCGCATCGTGCCCGCCGGCACCGTCAGCGACATGCCGAACGCGGAACTCGACTGGTGCCGGCATTCGATGCAGTGACAGACATAGAGCGCCAGCGGCTCGGCATCGCATTCGTAGCGCACCTTGCCGCACTGGCAGCCGCCGCGTTTCATCAGCCCTTCAGCTCCTCCGGCTTCAGGCGGAAGATGCGGCCGAAGCCGGCGACGAACAATCCTTCGAAGTAGCGAAAGCGATAGAACCTGAAGTCGCCGAAGCCGGCATACATCGCCGCCTCCGGGTGAACCGCGAGATAGCGCGCCTTGTCGCCGGCCTGGTCCGGCGATACGTGCACCTCGCCCAGCAGGGTGAGGCGCGGGCCGGTCAGCGGCTCTTTCAGCTCCAGCGTGCCGTCCAGCAGCAGCGAGGCGCGCGGGTCGCGCTGCAGGTTCTTGGCGTGGTCCGAGAGATCCGACAGCAGCAGGATGATCTCGCCGTCAGCGCTCTGCGCAGGCAGCACCAGGGACACGAACGGGTATGGCTTGCCATCGCGTTCGGCGAGGCTGCCGAGGCTGCCTCGGGCGAAGGCCAGAAGAGCGCGGGCTTCAACCCGGTGATCGGGCTTGTTCATGGTCGCAATCCCTTAACCATACCAATTCAAGACCAAACCCCTAAATCGCTGGAATTGCGCCGCAATTCCGCCCTTTTCCGAGCCATGCTTGGCAGGGCTGGCCTAATTCTATAAACCTTGCCTGCAAGAGAGGAGTCCCAACACGTGCCGCAGACCATTGCGCTGGTTGACGACGACCGCAACATCCTCACCTCCGTTTCGATGACGTTGGAAGCCGAGGGTTTCGCGGTGCGCACCTACACCGATGGCGCGGAGGCCCTGCGCGGGCTGATGCAATCGCCGGTCGACCTTGCCGTGCTCGACATCAAGATGCCGCGCATGGACGGCATGGAGCTGCTGGAGAAGCTGCGCAAGTCGAGCGACCTGCCGGTCATCTTCCTCACCTCCAAGGACGACGAGGTGGACGAGCTGATGGGTCTGCGCATGGGCGCGGACGATTATATCAAGAAGCCGTTCTCCCAGCGCCTGCTGATCGAGCGCATCCGCACCCTGCTGCGGCGCGAGGCCAGCCGCCATACCACCGAGAAGACCGGCGAGGCGGCGGTCACGCGCGGCGACCTGACGCTGGATCCCAATCGGCACCTGTGCACCTGGAAGAACCAGCCGGTCGAGCTCACCGTCACCGAGTTCCTGCTGCTGAAGGCGCTGGCGCAGCGCCCAGGCCATGTGAAGAGCCGCGACCAGCTGATGGACTCGGCCTATGGCGAGAACATCTATGTCGACGACCGCACCATCGACAGCCACATCAAGCGGCTGCGCAAGAAGTTCAAGGTGCTCGACAACGACTTCAACCAGATCGAGACGCTCTATGGCGTCGGCTATCGCTATCGCGATGGCTAACACCGGCGAAGGACGGTCGCGGCTGCGATGAACGAGATCGCACGCACCACACCAGACGGCAAGGTCGAAGGCAAGGCGCGGTCCGAGGGATCGCGCCTTTCGTCCGTGGAGAAAGCCGGCCCGCCGATCCTGCTGCAGCCCGAGCCGGAGATGCGGGTCGAGCGTTCCAAGCGCGGCGGCAAGCGTGACCGCATTGATCGCGCCGGCCGGCCGCACCGCCGGCCGCTGTGGCAGTCGCCGTTGACCCGCCGCATCCTGGCGGTCAATATCATCGCGCTGGTCATCCCGGTGGTGGGGCTGCTCTATCTCGACAACTACCGGCAGAGCCTGATCGAGTCCGAGCTGGAGCTGCTGAAGACCGAAGCCAACATCTTTTCCGGCGCGCTGGCGGCGAGCGGCGTGGTGACGGGACCGCTGGGCGAGGAGCGCCTGCTGCCGGAGACCACGCGCCAGACCGTGCGGCGCCTGGTCGACGTGTCGCAGACGCGCGCACGGCTGTTCTCGCCGGATGGATCGCTGATCGCCGATAGCTTCCTGCTGTCCGGCCCGGGCGGCGTGGTGGAGGTGCAGCCGCTGGCGCCGCTGGACGCCGACGACTCCTTCCTGTGGCGGGCCATCGTCGGCGCCTACGACTGGATCGCCGGGCTGCTGCCGAACGGCGGGCCGCTGCCGCCCTACAGCGAATCCTCGGTGCAATCGGCGCAGGATTATGCCGAGGTGCAGAAGGCGCTGGCCGGCGAGACCGCGACCGCGGTGCGCGACGCCGGCGGCGGGCGCATGGTGCTGAGCGTCGCGGTGCCGGTGCAGCGCTATCGCCAGGTGCTGGGCTCGCTCTTCCTCACCAAGCCGGGCGATTCGATCGAGGCTACCCTGCGCGACACGCGCCTCACCGTGCTGGGCGTGTTCGGCATCGCCTTGTCGGTGACCGTCCTGCTGTCGCTTTATCTTGCCAGCACCATTGCCTGGCCGATCCACCGCCTGGCGGATGCCGCCGACCGCGTGCGGCGCGCCAAGGGCCGGCAGGTGAAGATCCCCGACCTGTCGCACCGCAAGGATGAGATCGGTGACCTCTCCGGCTCGCTGCGCGACATGACGCAAGCGGTGTGGAAGCGCATGGACGCGATCGAGCGCTTCGCCGCCGACGTGTCGCACGAGATCAAGAACCCGCTGACCTCGCTGCGCAGCGCGGTCGAGACGGTGGCGCGGATCGACGATCCCGCGCAGCAACGCCGCCTGATGACCATCATCCTCGACGACGTGCAGCGCTTGAACCGCCTCATCACCGACATCTCCGACGCCTCGCGCATCGATGCGGAAATGTCGCGCGCCGATGCCGAGCCGGTCTCGATGCGCGAGCTGCTGACGGCGATCGCGGACATCTATGGCGCGACCGCCGATCCGGACGCGCCGCAGATCGAGGTGATCGCGCGCGAGGGCGATTCGCTGATGGTGCTCGGCATGGAAGGTCGCCTGGGCCAGGTGCTGCGCAACCTGGTCAGCAACGCCGTCTCCTTCAGCCCGCCGGGCGGCACCATCACCTTGACCGGCTGGCGCGAGCATGGCCGCGTGCTGGTCACGATCGAGGACAACGGCCCCGGCATCCCGCCCGACAAGCTGAAGGCGATCTTCGAGCGCTTCTATTCCGAGCGGCCGGAGGGCGAGAAGTTCGGCCAGCATTCCGGCCTCGGCCTCTCGATCTCGCACCAGATCGTCGACGCCCACGGCGGCACGCTGACCGCCGACAACATGCTCGACCCCGACGGCCACGTGCGGGGCGCCTGCTTCACCATCGATTTGCCGGCGTATTAGCCAATGCTTGGTGACGCTCTCTCCAAACTGTCATCCCGGGCGGGCCGCAACGCGGCACGACCCGGGACCCATGCGTTCCATCCGCGTTGCGGCGAGTCACTATGGGTCCCGAGTCGCGCAGCTTCGCTGCTTGCCCGGGATGACAGTGATGGGGTGACGGCGCCTCGCGTCTGCTTGTGCTGACCCATGCGCAAGCTCATCAATGGAACGGCGGTGGCGTGGCGGGGTCAGGGGGTGTTGATCCTGGGACCGACCGGCTCCGGCAAGTCCGATCTCACGCTGCGGCTGATCGATGCCGGCGCGACCCTGATCGCCGACGATCTGGTGGAGATGAAGCGCGACGGCGACCAGCTGTTGGTCAGCTTCCCGCCGGAGGGGCCGGGCGATCTCGAGGGCAAGATGGAGGTCAAGGGACTCGGCATCATGAGCGTGCCGGTCGCTCCGCCTCAGGTGCCGCTGGCGCTGGTGGTCCGGTCGACCCCGCCGGCGGAGGTCGAGCTGATCCCGGAATCCCTGGAATCTGAATGGCTTGGCCTCGCCGTGACGACCATCGGGATACATCTTCTGGAGCCTTCGGCCCCGGCCAAAGTCCGGCTTGCCCTGGCCAAGCTGACGCGCTCTATAATCCCGCCCTCATGACAAGCCTGACCACAGCGGGCCGGGCCTCCTCCAGCCCCGCATCCGACGCAACCTCCGCCACGCAGGATCGACGACGCGTGCTGCTCATCTCGGGCCTGGCCGGAGCCGGACGCACCACGGCTTTGCGCGCGCTCGAGGATCTCGGCTACGAGGCGGTCGACAACCTGCCGCTGGAGTTGCTGCCGCACCTGGTGAGCGGCATCGCCAGCGGCGATGCCAAGGGACCGATCGCGATCGGCATCGACAGCCGGTCGCGCGGCTTCAGCGCGGCGGACTTCCTGACGCGCATCGAATCGTTGCGTGCCGATCCTCGGTTCGAGATCGTGCTGGTGTTCCTGGACTGCGGCGACGACGTGTTGATCCGCCGCTTCACCGAGACGCGGCGGCGCCATCCGCTTGCGCCCGATCGCAGTGCCGCCGACGGCATCGCGCGCGAGCGTACCCTGATGTTTGCGATCCGCGCCGTCTCGGACCTCGTGGTCGACACCTCCAACCGCTCGATGGCCGAGCTCAAGCGGCTGATGACCGAGCGCTTCGCGCTCGATCGCCACCCCGGACTCGCGATCACGGTTATGTCGTTCTCCTACCGCATCGGCGTCCCGCGCGAGGCCGACCTGGTGTTCGACGTGCGGTTCCTCGCCAATCCCCACTACGTCGACGCGCTGCAGCCGCTGGACGGCGAGACGGCGGAGGTGGCGCGCTTCATCGAGCGCGATCCGGCGCTGTCCGGATTCCTGGCGTCGCTCGACG
>DATFDU010000359.1:0-6348 GCA_035251915.1 Dongiaceae bacterium
CCGCAGGCAGAATAGTGCCGGCCGCGCCGCAGCGCAAGCCGCGTGAAACTTTTTTTACTACAGGTAAAAAACCCAGGAAGGGCTATTCCGCGCTGCGGGCGTAGCAGATGACCGACAGGTAGCGCGCCGGCAGCTTGCGCAGCTCCTCCGGGCCATGGGGCACGTCGGCGTCGAAATAGAGGCTGTCGCCGGGCTGCAACAGGTAGGTCTTGTCGCCGTGGCGGTAGCCGACCTCGCCCTCCAGCATGAACAGGAACTCGACGCCCTCATGCTGGAAAATCGGGAAGACGTCGGAATCCTTGCTGAGCGTAATCAGATAGGGCTCGACTGCCAGCAAGCGGCTGAAGGAATGACCGAGCAGCTGATACTGGTGGCCGGCGCGGGTGCCACGCCGCTCGATCGGCAATCCCTGGCCCGCCTTCACATAGGTCGCGCTGCGCTCCTCCTCGAACCGCCGGAAGAAGGCGGTCACCGGCACCTGCAGGGCGCGCGACAACTCGGTCAGGGTGGCAAGCGAGGGCGAGGTCTGGCCGTTCTCGATCTTGGACAGCATGCCGGCGGACATGTTGGCGTTCTGCGCCAGCTGGGTGACCGTCATGCCGAGCTGGTGGCGAAAGGCGCGCACCTCGCGGCCGATCGCTGCCTCGAGCCGGGTCGCGCGCGAGGCAACATGATGCGGATCCTGGAACTGCGCCGGGCCGCCATTACCACTCTTGGAGGCAGCCGGCTTCTTGGCGCCGGAAGACGTCACGCCGGACCGCTCGCTGGCGGCCTTGCTGCCGGCCTTCGCTTCCGCGCGCCGCGATTCCTTCATTTCCACCTCGATCCCGGTCAAATCGGCAGCGCCACCATAACCCGGCGTTTCCGTTGCGTCATTGAGACTTTCGGGTGGACCGCCCGCCGGTTAGAGATCGAGTTGGACAACCGATCCGGGATCGAGCACGTCGACGAAGGCGAAGAACACGATGATCTTGTTGACGCTGACGCCGTCGTCCGACAGCGGAAGGAACATCGTCTCCTCGGTCGCGTACCGGCCGTTGGTTGCGGTGAAGGGCACCGGGTCGAGGACCGGCGCCTTGGTCGCGACCACCCGGTCATAGCAGCTGAGCGCATCCTCCACCGATGGCCCGAAGAAGCCTTCGATCACCGACTTTCCGGTCGGATCGTGCCCGCGCACCTGCACGTCCGCGGTGCCGACCAGGCGATAGACGTAGCGCCGCTCATCGGGCACGACATCGACGATGGAGATGCACGGCAACAGGCGCGGCGGAACCTCCGCGGGATCCAGGTCCGCGCGGCTCGGCATCAGCCGGTCGCCGCACTTCCGTCGCCAGTAGTTGTAGAGCGCCACGGTTTCCGGGCGGCAGGTCGGCGGAAAGTCCAATTGCCGCTGGTCAACACTCATGTAGTCCAGGTCCCGATACTTATCGGCTAGATATAACGCGATTCGTCCGCGGTTGCTAAATAACCGTGAATAGTAAAGTAATCATAACAAAGAGCGCCCGCGGCGCAATACTGCGCCGACGCTATTCAGGACTGCTGCGCCGTTCCTGGGCGCTGACGATCGCGCGCCATCTGTTCCGGCTCGGTCCGCCGGACCTGCGGCATATGAGACAGGATTCTCGCGAGATGCTCGATGCCGCTCTCGCTCTGCGGATCGGCCTCGGCGCCGAGCAGCGCTTCGAACTCCGCCTCCAGGCGCATCGCCTCCGCGCGCGACGGCGCGATGGAAAGATATTCGAGATGACCGCTGCCGGCCGCATCCTCGCCGGTGATGACGATGCCGCGGCCGGCACTGCGGTCGAACGTCAGCTTGCGCCCATCGAGGATGCCGAACACCTGATCGATCGACAGTGCGATCGTGCGGCTGTGCGAGACGGTGACCAGCCGGTCGCCATAGCGTGGTCCAGCGACCGATTCCAGGATGCGATGGATGTGCGAGCAGCCGCCGATCCGGCCATTGAACTCGTTGATGATGACGGTGCCGCCGCTGGTCACGATGCCGTCGATATTGACGAGGCCGTCATAGCCGAGGTCGCAGCACAGCCGCGCCAGCTCGGTGGCATCCGCGATGAAGGAGGCCAGCTGATAGGGCGGCACTTCCGACGGCATGATGAGGCCGCTCAGGATCGGCGCCTGGCGAACCTCGCCGCAATTGAGGAAGGTGACGGCGTTGTTCGCCGCATCCACCTTGAACTCCGCGGTCAGGCAGGCGGAGACCGGATAATAGGCTTCGACGATCAGCGGCGCGCGCTCGGCGTAGGCAAGGCGCGTCCAGGCGATGCGCGACTGGTCGCGGATCTGCGAGTCATCCTGAGCCACCAGCACTTCAGGCGCGCCCAACGCACCGGTCGCCGCGGTGCGGCTGACGATCAGGTTGCCGAAGCCGCCGCTATGGCGGTCCTGCTTGATGATGACCGCGCCGGTCATGTCGATCATCGACGCGATGCATTCGTCGAGCTGCCACTGGGTCGCGCACACCGCGCCTTCGGCGATCGAGACGCCGCGCCCGGCGGCGACGCTGCGGAACACGCGCTTGTCGTTCAGCAGCTCCGCGCCACCCTGCTTCACGAACGGGCGCACGTCGCGCTCGCCGTCGAGGCCGAGGCGCTCGGCGAACTGCTGGGTGCTGCGCTCATAGCAATAGGGATAGAGCGTCCAGTTGGCGGGATCGCCGATCAGCCGCGCCATGCGTTGTGCAAGACCGGTGTGCAGCAACTCGTGCGCGCGGATCGGCCGCGGATACCCGTTGCCCCAATCCGGCGTCAGATAGGTGACGGAGCCGGGCTCGTAGCCCATGGTGCGCGCGACATAGACCTTGAGCTGCGGTGACAGATCGCGCGGCAGGACGACGATGTCGCCGGGCTCGGCGAACCACGCCATGCGGCCGGCGGTGATGGAGCTGGACTGGCAGAACTCGGGCGTGAGGGCGCGCTCGTCCGCCATCATGCTTTCGTTGTCGATGTTCGAGATCAGTATCCGAGGCATCGTCCCCACCCTTCGAGCCTGCGCCCAATGCGGACTACGGCCTCCGCCGCAGCCACGTCTGTACGATCATGTACCGAGGTCCCCCCAAGCGAGACATCGCAGTCCGATGATAGAGCGCTTGTCGGGGAAGGATGCTACCGAAATCTATGGTTAGCAGCTGATTCCTGCATCAGCACTACATCGATAGGTATAGAAGCTGACCGAAGCTACTGATTAACTCGCCTTGCGGTCCTCGCGCGGCGACAAGCCGTAGTGGCGCCGGTAGACCTTGGCGAAATGCGAGAGCGAGACGAAGCCGCAAGCGATCGCGACCTCCGCCACCGACATGTCGGTCTGCCGCAGCATGCGTCGGGCGCGCTCCAATCTCAGCTGTACGTAATATTGCGCCGGCGTGGCGCCGAGATAGCGCTTGCACAGCCGCTCCAGCTGGCGCTGCGAGACGCCGGTGCGCTGGGTCAACTCGCCCAGGGGCACCGGCTCCTCGATCGCCGCTTCCATGAGGGACACCGCTTTCTGCACCACCGAGTTGGTGACGCCCATGCCCAGCAGCATGCGGCGCTGGTCGTCGGCGGCCGCGCGGATGCCGCCATGCAGGAACTGGCCGGAGATCTGGCGCGCCAGGTCCTGGCCGTGATGCGCGCCGATCAGCTGCAGCATCATGTCGAGCGCGGCTGTGGCGCCGGCGCAGGTCAGGATGCTGCCGTCGACCACGAACAGGTCGTTGCACAAGGCGATATCGGGGAACGCCTCGGCGAAGCTGTCGGCATAGTCCCAGTGCACGGTGCAGCGCCGGTCGGTGAGCAATCCGGCGCGGGCCAGCACGAAACTGCCGGTGCTCACCGCCGCGAGCGCGACGTTGCGGCGTGAGAGCCGGCGCAACGTCTCTTCCACCGCGCGGAAGCGGCGCTGCTCGGTATGGCTGGCGGCGCACACCACGACGAGATCGAACGAGCCTTGCTCCAGCGCCGACACCGGCGCCGCGGCGACGGTGATGCCGCTGTTGGATTCGACCATCCCCCCTTCCGGCGCGAACAGTTCCCACTCATAGAACTTGGAACCACTCAGGCGGTTGGCGCCACGCACCGGCTCGATCACCGAGGCGAACGACATCAATGCGAAGCCCGGCACCAGGATGACGGCGACGCGGAACGGCGCCTTGGCATTGGTGCGCGGCTTCAGGAAATCCGGCAGCAGCCCGGCGATCGCACCGCGCTCCGCGGCTTTCGGGGCGGATGTGCGCGCCGTCGTTGCCGCCGCGAGGGTCATGCCTGCAGGCTCCGCAACGCCGCCAGGCCGACGATGCCGCCGTCATATTCGGCGATCGCATCCTCGAGGCAGGTCCACAGGTATTCCGCCGAGGCGATGTCGGCCAGCAGGTGATAGGCCAACGTGCTCCCGAGGTCGGCGCGGATGATGATGCCGCTCATCTTGGCGATCGAGGTCTGCGCGATGGTGCCGATCGGGCAGTGCTTCGGGCGCAGATCGACGCCGCAGATCTTGGCGAACATCTCTGGCGATTTCTCGCCCGTCACCATGAACCAGCCGTGGCTGTCCTGGCGCGGCGTCGGATAGCCCTGCTGCGGCCGCGGCGCTGCCGGCGCCCATTGCCACGCGTTGTTCAGCTTGCCGATCAGCTGCCCAGTGCCCTGCAGCGAATCCAACAGGAAGATCTCGGTCGGCGCCAGGCGCGCCGCCAACTCGCCGCCGGCCTGGACATAGGCCCTGTTGCTGTCCGCGCCGATGGCGAGGCCCTGGCTGGTCAGCCATTCGACCGTGCCGCGGCCTTTGACTCCACAATGCGGCAGGACCGAGAGCTCGGCGAGCGCCATGCGCCGCGCGATTGTCGCTTCCTGCTCGCCGCGCGCGGGATAGCGCATGGCGACCGCGCCGCCGTTCACTTCGGCGAACTCGGCGCCGGCGGCGGCCAGCTTGCGATAGATGAAGCTGCGGCGCTTCAGCGTGGCGGGATCGAGGTTGGTCAGGCTCGCCATCGCTCACATCTCCTGCCGCTTGTTGTCGGGGTCGTAGAACGGATACTTGGTCACCACGCCCGTGATGCGCCGGCCGCCCTGCACCTTGATGTCGAATTGCTTGCCCGGCTCGCCGTCGCTCGGATGGACATAGGCCAGACCCACCACCTTGTTCAGCGATGGCGAGCGCACGGCCGAGGTCACGCGGCCGACGATCTCCTCGCCCTTCAGCACCAGGTGGCATTCCTCGGGGCAGGGATCGCCGTCGTTCGCCAGCGCAAATCCGACCAGCTTGCGGGTCAGCGGCTTCTTGGCCTGGATCTCCGCCGAGCGGCCGCCGACGAAGAACGGCTTGGTCTTGGCAACGGCCCAGGCCATGTCGGCCTCCCACACGCTGGTGAGGCCGTCGGTGTCCTGGCTGACGATGATGTGGCCCTTCTCGAGACGCAGGATGCGCTGCGCCTCCACGCCGAACGGCCGGATGCCTTCGAGCCCGCCCGCCGCCATCAGCGCGTCCCACAGCGCTTCGCCCTGGCTCGCCGGCACATGCACTTCGTAGCCGAGCTCGCCGACGAAGCCGACCCGCATGATGCGCGCGGGGATGCCGGCGACCTGCGCCAGCGCCGCGCCCATGTAGGGGAACGCCTGGGCCGAGAGATCGACGCTCTCGCACACCCGCTTCAGCACCTCGCGCGACTTGGGGCCGGCGATGTTGACGCCGGCATAGGCCGCGGTGACGTTGGCGACATCGACGTCCAGACGCCATTGCGCGTTCCACCACAGCATCTGGCGATAGACCGCATCGACGCCGCTGGTGGTCGCGGTGACGTAGAAATGCTCGTCGTGGAACCGCACCGCGACGCCGTCGTCGGTGACGACCCCGGCATTGTCGGTCATCAGCACGTAGCGGCAGCGACCGACCTGCTGCTTGGCATAGGCGAAGGTGTACATGCGGTTCAGGAACTCGGCCGCATCCGGCCCGCGCACATCGAGCCCACCGAGGGTCGAGACGTCGATCAGGCCGACGCAGGTCCGCACCGCATTCACCTCCTCGCGGATCGCCTGATCGCGCCCGGACTTCTTGCCGTAGTAGGCGGGGCGCCACCACAAGCCTGCCGGCATCATCTGCGCGCCCAGCTCCAGGTGTCGGTGATGCATGGCGGTGCGGCGCTCCGGCTCGAACACGCGCCCGGCCATGTGGCCGACCTTCTCCGGCGTGTACGGCGGGCGCTGGGTGGTGACGCTCATCCGGTTCAGGCTCTCGCCGGTCTCGCGCGCCACGATGCGCACGGCCGCCACGGCGGAGTGCTTGCCCTGGCTCGGCCCCATGCCGACGGTCGAGTAGCGCTTCAGCAGCTCGACATTGTCGAAGCCGTCGGCGATGCCGTTG
>DATFDU010000360.1:0-8447 GCA_035251915.1 Dongiaceae bacterium
CTTCCCGGTGATCCTGCTGTTCTACCTGCTGGTGACGCCGGAAATCCGCGCCAGCGGCATCCCGGTGATGGCGGCTGCCGTGCTGTTCCTGTTTCCGATCATCTTCGCGTCCCTGCTGCTGTGGTCCAGGTTCAAGACCCAGCCGGCGAAGCTGGCACTCTATCTGGCGATCACCCTGGTGCTGGGCGTGTGGGCCTATTCGGGGCTCGCCTTCAACGCCGACCCGCTGGGCGTCTTCGCGATGGATCCGAACCTGCTGAACATCTTCGTTTCGGTGGTGTTCGTGAATGCGCCGGCGGTGTTCCGCATCATCCGCGGCCTCACCATCGACATCCGCACCCGCGACTATGTGGCGGCGGCGCAGACGCGGGGCGAGACGCCGTGGTACATCATGCTGTGGGAGATTCTGCCGAATGCGCGCGGGCCGCTGATCGTCGATTTCAGCCTGCGCATCGGCTACACCACCATCTTGCTCGGCACCCTCGGCTTCTTCGGCCTCGGCGTCAGCCCGGAAAGCCCGGACTGGGGCATGACCATCAACGAAGGCCGCAAGCAGCTCTCGATCCATCCGCACCCGGCGCTGCCGCCGGCCCTGGCGCTGATGTCGCTGGTCCTCGGCCTCAACCTGCTGGCCGACGGGCTGCGCGAGCAGGCCTTGAAGGATTAGGAGCGGACATGACGACGCCGATCCTGGAAATTGAAGACCTCAACATCTCCTTCTTCACCCGCGCCGGCGAGATCCCGGCGGTGATGGATTTCTCCTGCACCATCATGCCCGGCGAGGCGATGGGGCTGGTCGGCGAGTCCGGTTGCGGCAAGTCGACCGTCGCGCTCGCCGTCATGCGCTATCTCGGCCAGAACGGCCGCATCACCAGAGGAAGCATCCGATTCAAGGGCCGCGACATGGCGGAGCTGAGCCCGAAGGAGCTGCGCCGGCTGCGCGGCGCCGACATCGCGATGATCTATCAGGAGCCGATGGCCTCGCTCAATCCAGCCATGACCGTCGGCAAGCAATTGATGGAAGTGCCGATGCTCCATGCCGGCGCCGGAGCCCAGGCGGCGCGCCAGGCCGCGCTGGAGATCGTGGCCGCGGTGCGCCTGCCGGACCCCGAGCGGATCCTGCGCGCCTATCCGCACCAGCTCTCCGGCGGCCAGCAACAGCGCATCGTCATCGCCATGGCGCTGATGTCGAAGCCGAGCCTGCTGATCCTGGACGAGCCGACGACGGCGCTCGACGTCACCGTGGAGGCCGGTATCGTCGACCTGATCAAGGAACTCGGCGCACGCTACGGCACCTCGATCCTCTTCATCTCGCACAACCTCGGCCTGGTGCTGGAAACCTGCGACCGCATTTGCGTCATGTATTCCGGCGAGGCGGTCGAGACCGGGTCGGTCGCCGACGTCTTCAGCCGGATGCGCCACCCCTATACCCAGGCGCTGTTCCGCTCGATCCCGCTGCCCGGCGCTGACAAGAACGCGAGGCCATTGATCGCCATTCCGGGGAATTTCCCGTTGCCGCACGAACGGCCGCCGGGCTGCAACTTCGGTCCGCGCTGCAACTACTTCGTCGCCGGGCGCTGCGATGCGCAAGAGATCGACATGGCGGCGATCCCCGGCGACGACCGTCATGCCAGCCGCTGCCTGCGCCTCGCCGAGATCGACTGGCAGGCGCCGCCGCCGCGCGGAGCCGTAGCGGAAAGCGTCAAGGTCGGTGCGCCGGTCCTCACGGTCGACAATCTCAAGAAATACTATGGCGTCTCCGGCTCGATCCTCGGTCCCGCGCTGGCGCGGCCGGTGAAAGCCAACGAGGCGGTGAGCTTCGAGGCGCGCGAGGCCGAGATCGTCGCCATCGTCGGCGAATCCGGTTGCGGCAAGTCGACCCTGGCGAAGATCCTGATCGGCCTGGAAACCGCGACCGATGGCGGCGCGCGCCTCATGGATCAGGAGATCGGCAGCAAGCCGATCCAGGAGCGCGACGCGAAGACCGTGTCCTCGATCCAGATGATCTTCCAGAACCCGTTCGACACCCTCAACCCCTCGGTCAGCATCGGCGGCCAGATCCTGCGCACGCTCGAAATTTTTGGCTTCGGCAAGAGCCAGGCGGAACGACAGAACCGCATGCTGGAGCTGCTCGACCTCGTGAAGCTGCCGCGCGCCTTCGCGGAACGCATGCCGCGGCAGCTCTCCGGCGGCCAGAAGCAGCGCGTCGGCATCGCCCGCGCCTTCGCCGGTACGCCGCAGGTGGTGGTCGCCGATGAGCCGGTCTCGGCCCTCGACGTCTCGGTCCAGGCCGCGGTGACCGAGCTGCTGATGGACATCCAGCGCAAGTCGCGCACCACCATGCTGTTCATCAGCCACGACCTCTCGGTCGTCCGCTATCTCTCCGATCGCGTGATCGTCATGTATCTCGGCCACATCGTGGAGCAGGGGCGGACCGAGGACATCTTCTCGCCGCCCTATCATCCCTATACCGAGGCGCTGCTGTCGGCCGTGCCGGTCGCCGATGCCTCGGTGCGGAAGAAACGAATCGTGCTGGAGGGCGACATTCCATCGCCGATCAATCCGCCGTCCGGCTGCCCGTTCCAGACCCGCTGCCACCGCAAGCGCTTCGTCGCCGGTAACCTGTGCGAAACGGTGGTGCCATCCGACGTCGAGTTCGCCGAGGGGCACTTCATCAAGTGCCACCTGTCGCGCGATCAGCTCGCCGACGTGGAGCCGGTCTTTACCCGGTCGCCCCCGACATCGGATGCTGCCTAACTTCTAGAGTCTTGCAAACATGCCGGCTCAGGCCGCACTCTTCAGGACAGCACAATGTGGCTGTCGAGAAGGCCTCCGATGGATGATCTCGCATTCGGAACCCGCAACAAGCGCGGCGACTGGACTCCCCATGCGACGGTGGCGCTGCCGCCGCTGTGCGCCTGGCCGCCGCGGCCCCTCGCGGTGCTGAAATGGCTGCCGAGCTATCTGTTTCCGTGGAACGCGTTCCACATGGCGACGGCGCTGGCCTACTGGTATTGGGTGGTGCCCGACGTCGAGACGATGAAGACGCTGAGCTGGAGCTGGGCGCTCTGGCTCTATGCCGTGAACGCGGCGGCGATCTTCCTCATGTATGGCTCGATCGAGCTCATCTTCTATGTCCGGCGCAGGCAAGGCACGCGCTTCAAGTTCAACGGCCGGTTTCCGGCGGATCATCCGTCCGACGTGTTCTGGTTCAAGAGCCAGAACATCGACAACGTCCTGCGCACGTTCCTGATAGGCATTCCGTGCTGGACCTCGGTCGAGGTGCTCCTGCTCTGGTGCTTCGCCAACGGCACCGTGCCGTGGCTGAGCTGGGCCGACCACCCGACCTATCTCGCGGCACTGGTGTTCATCGCGCCGATCATCCACGAGGTGCATTTCTTCTGCATCCACCGCCTGATCCATGTGCCGATCCTGTACAAGTGGGTGCACTCGGTCCACCACAACTCGATCAACGCCACGCCGTGGTCGTCGCTGTCGATGCATCCGGTCGAATCCTTGCTCTATCACGCGGTGGCGCTCTGGCACCTCGTCATCCCGTCGAATCCCATCGCCGGGCTGTTCCAGCTCCATCTCGCCGGCTTCGGCGCGCTCAACGGCCACATCGGCTTCGACCGGCTCGAGATCGCCAAGGGCGTGACGCTCGACAGCCATGCCTACGCGCACTACCTCCATCACAAGTATTTCGAGGTCAATTACGGCGGTGATGGCCTGATCCCGCTCGACAAGTGGTTCGGCACCTGGCACGACGGCAGCAAGGAGGGCGACGCCCGCATGAACGCGCGCTTCAAGCGCAAGCGCGATCGGCTGAACAGCAAGGCGGCCGCGGCGTGACAGGTTGCAAGGCTCGGTGTAGCGTCGCGCTCCCAACGACGACCGGGACCCGAGCATCATGACCTCCCCTTTTACCCTGGCGGCCTGCGCCGAGATGCTGTGGCCGGGTAAGCCCATGGAATGGCGCCTGAAGCGCCTCACCGAAATGGGCTTCCAGTGCGGCATCTGGAACTGGACCAGCCACGATCTCGGCATGCTCGAGAAATCGGGCGCCGTGTTCTCATCCATGACCGGCTATATCCGCGGCCGCCTCGCCGACGATGAAGGCGCCGCGGAACTGCTGGCCACCGCCAAGCAGTCGATCGAGGTCGGCAAGCGCTTGAACGTCGCGCGGCTCAACCTGCATGGCACCGGCCTCGGCGACCGCGGCTTGCCGGTCATGCCGTGCGAAACGGTCACCGGCGCGATGTGGCTGAAGGCGCGGGGCACGCTGATGCGGATCGCCGAGCTGGCGGAGCAGCACGGCGTCACCTTCATGATCGAGAACCTGAACTTGGCCGTGGACCATCCCGGCGTTCCGTTCGCGCGGATCAAGGACACGCTGGCGCTGGTCTCCGCCGTCGACCATCCGCGCCTCAGGCTCAACCTCGACCTCTATCATGTGCAGATCGGCGAGGGGAACCTGATCGAATGGTGCCGCAAATGCCTGCCCCATATCGGCGAGATCCAGGTGGCGGACGTTCCCGGCCGCAAGGAGCCGGGGACCGGCGAGATCAACTATCCGGGCATAGCAAGAGCGCTGAAGGCCATGGGCTATCGCGGTCCGGTGTGCATGGAGGCGTTCGCCTCCGGCGCAGCGGAGGACGCGCTTGCTGCTTTCCGGAGCGCGTTCACGGTGTGATGAGTCCTGCTGCCGGATGTTCTATGCTCCAATGCAGCTCCGCGCAGGAGAACGTCGATGACTCACGCCGCATCCGCTGACACCCGCACACTGGTGCCGGAGACGCTGCTGCTGGAGCGCAACGACTGGGTGCCGAACAACGCGCGCCTGCCGGTGCTGCTCTATCGCGCCGCCGTCGAAGTCTCCGGCGATGATCCTGCCGCCCGCTTCGAGGCGATGTTCGACCGCAACGGCTGGCCCGCTGCGTGGCGCAACGGCGTCTATCCCTATCACCACTATCACACCGGCGCGCATGAGGCGCTCGGCTTCGCCGCGGGCAGCGCGCAGCTGCTGCTCGGCGGACCGAACGGTCGAGAGGTCACGGTCCATGCCGGCGACGTTGCGCTGCTGCCAGCCGGCACCGGGCATTGCCGGCTGCAAGCATCCGCCGATTTCCTGGTGGTGGGCGCCTATCCGCCCGGCCAGGATCCTGACCTCCGTCGTGACGCGCCGACGCCGGACGTGATCGCGCGGATCGCAAGCCTGCCGTTCCCGGCCTCTGACCCGGTCGCGGGACCAGACGGGCCACTCCTTTCATTCTGGCAAACAGCCTGAGCCACCCGCCGGGAGGCGCTCTATTTATTAGAGTTGACTAATGCATTAGTGGTAGCTAATCTATCGACCATGACCGCTACCGCCGCCGTCACCACCGTCATGCGTGCGCTCGCCGATCCCACCCGGCGGGCCGTGTTCGAGCGCATCGTGGGCTCCGACGAGATCACCGTGGTCGAGCTGACGCGTGGCAGCGGCGTGACCCAGGGCGCGATCTCCCAGCATCTCAAGTCTTTGAAGCAGGCGGGCCTCGTCGCCGAGCGTCCTGAAGGACGCAACGTCTATTACCGCGCCGAGCCCCAGGGCCTCGCGCCGCTGGTGGATTGGATGAGCCACTACGGCGTGTTCTGGCGCGACCGCTTCGCTGACCTTCGCACGCTCCTCAAGGAAATCGATCCATGAACAACGCCGCTCGAAAGCCGGACACCCAGGACATCGTGGTCGAGGAAGTCTTCCCGCACGCGCCGGAGACGATCTGGAAAACGCTGACCACCGGCGCGCTGATCGCGCGCTGGCTGATGCCGCCGACAGGGTTCGAGCCGGTGAAGGGCAACCGCTTCACCTACAAGACCAAGCCGGCCGGCGCCTGGGACGGCACCATTCACTGCGAGGTGCTGGAGGTGATCCCGAACCAGCGCTTCGTCTACAGCTGGAAGGGCGGGCACGACAGCAATGTCGGCTACGGCGCGCCCCTCGACACCGTCGTCACCTGGACCTTGTCCAAGGCCGGGAACGGCACGCGCGTGCGCCTGGTCCATGCCGGCTTCGTGACGCCGCGCAACGAGTCCGCCCTCAAGACCATGGGTGAGGGCTGGAAGAAGGTCGTGCCCAATCTCGGCGCGATCGCCGGCGAGCAGGACTGATCTGCCTTTCCAACAGGAGACAACCAAATGAGTGCCGCATATACCGGCGGATGCGCGTGCGGCGCGATCCGCTACGAGATTGCCGGCGAACCGCTGGTGATGACCGACTGCCAATGCCGCGACTGCCAGCGCAAGAGCGGCACCGGCCACGGCTCCTATCTCACGTTCCCGGACCGCAGCCGCGTGAAGCTCACCGGCAAGGCGACCCATTGGGACCTCGTCGCCGACAACGGCAAGGTGAAGACGCGCGCCTTCTGCCCCACCTGCGGCTCGCCGGTCTATCTGACCTTCCCAGCGATGCCGCAGCTGTTCACCGTGCACGCCGCAAGCCTGGATGACCCCAGCCGCTACCAGCCTCAGATGGTGCTGTACCACTGCCGCGGCTACGCCTGGGATCACCTTGACCCGTCCGTGCCGAAGTTCGACAAGATGCCGCCGATGGCTGGTTAGCTCGGCCGATACGTGACGAAGAGCGAACTTGGCGCGCGGAACTCCCAGCCGCGAAAGACCGGCGGCCGGTCGGGCACCAGCTTGAGGCCGGGCAGGCGCTCCAGCAGCGGGCGCAGCAGGTGCGGGATCAGGCGCTGCGCGAACCAGCGCCCGGCGCAGAAATGGCTGCCGAAGCCATAGGCCGCGTGGCCGGTCTCGGTGCGATGGATGTTGAAGCTGTCCGGGTCCTGGTAGCGCGCCTCGTCGCGGCAGGCCGACGAAAGCACCGAGGCGACCGGCGCACCAGCCGGGATCGTGACGCCGCCGAGCTCGATGTCTTTCGTTGCCTGCCGCATCTGCGTGCCGATCGGCGCTACCCAGCGCAGCCCCTCGTCCACCGCCTTCGGCAGCAGGCCGTCGAGGTTCGCCATCACCGCCTTCATCTGCTCCGGGTGCGTGAGCAGCCCGAACAGCACGGTGCCGGCGCCATGCCCCGGCTCCTGCATGCCGCCGAGCAGCGCGACCTTGATCGACGGCAGCAGGAACGCGCGCGAGCGCGTGCGCCCCGGCTCCATCCCGTCGTGCAGCATGCGCGACATCGCGGAATCGTCCGGCTTGCGCTCGAGCCGCTCGAAGATCGGGAGGATCGCCGCCTCGACCTCGGCATTGGCGGCGTCGGAGATCACCTGCTTCTCCGGATCGTTCTCGTAGTTGGCCGCGCCGATCGCCATGCCATGGAACCAGCGCTGCAGCGTCCTCACATCGACGCTGTCGAAGCCGAGCGAGCGCGCCAGGGCGAGGCTCGACAGCGGCTCGAAATACTCCGCCATCAGGTCGACTTCGCCGAGTGGTGCGATGCGCTCGACATATTCCGCGACGATCGGCCGGGCGAGATCGTCGATATACTCCGCGACCGCGCGCGGCTTGTATTTCTGGTCGAAGCCGCGGCGCAGCTCGTCATGCTGCGGCCCGTCGCAGGTCAGGATGGTCGGCCTGCCCATGGAGCGCTCGACCGGCGAAGTCGCCACCTCCGCCGCGAACAGCGCCGCATTCTTGCTGACGAACTCGACATCCTGCCAGCGGGTCACGAACCAGACATTGGCTGCCGGCACCCAGGCCACCGGCGCCTCGCGGCGCAGCCGGGCATAGATCGGGTAGGGGTCGGCCTCCAGCGCGGCGACCGTGATCTCGTCGGCAAAGGCCATCAACCTCTCCGTGGGCCAGGGGTGTTGCCCTGGCCCATCTGCGGATTGAAGGGGGCGTTACTGAGCGCCCGTCTGATGCGCTCCCAGCCGCGCGAACCGCGCCGGGTCACTCTGCTTCAGGTTGCTCGCGGCCAGCACGCCCAGAACCGCCGCCACCGGAACCAGCACTGGCAGGGCGATCGCCAGCCACGGGGCCGCGCCGGTCAGCAGGCCGAAATTCACCACCACCAGGATCGCGATGATGGCGAGCACGACGCCTGCAAACAGCGGCGCGATCGAGGCCTTCAGCGCGGACGGCTCGAGCGCGGGCTGCTTCTTGAAGAACGCCAGGACGGCGAACGACACCAGTGCCATCAGCGTGATGACGCTCAGCGTTGCCGTATTGGTGAGCCAAGTGAACAAGGCGAAGATCGGGTCCTGCTGGGTGATCGCGAAGATCGCCAGCACGACGATGCCGAGCACGGTCTGCAGCACCGACCCGCTGTGCGGGCTCTGATGCGCATCATGCGTGTTGCCCAGCTTCGCCGGCAGCAGCCCCTCGCGGCCGAGCACGTAGAAATACCGCGCCGCCGCATTGTGGAAGGCGAGCAGAGCCGCGAACACGCTGGTCACCAGCAGCACGCTCATGACCGTTGTCAGCCACCCGCCGACGTACTGGTCGGACAG
>DATFDU010000361.1:0-7974 GCA_035251915.1 Dongiaceae bacterium
TGAAGGTGTCGATGGCGACGGCGGTCTTGCCGGTCTGGCGATCGCCGATGATCAGCTCGCGCTGGCCGCGACCGACCGGCACCAGCGAGTCGATCGCCTTGAGGCCGGTCTGCATCGGCTCATGCACCGACTTTCTCGGGATGATGCCGGGGGCCTTCACTTCCACGCGCACGCGCTTGACGTCGGTCAGCGGGCCCTTGCCGTCGATCGGATTGCCGAGGCCGTCGAGCACCCGGCCCAGCAGGCCCTTGCCGACCGGCACGTCGACGATGGCGCCGGTGCGCTTGACGGTGTCGCCTTCCTTGATCGAACGGTCGTCGCCGAAGATCACGACGCCGACATTGTCGGTCTCGAGGTTGAGGGCCATGCCGCGCATGCCGCCGGGGAACTCGACCATCTCGCCGGCCTGCACCTTGTCGAGGGCATAGATGCGGGCGACGCCGTCGCCCACCGACAGCACGGTGCCGACCTCGGTGACATCAGCCTCGTTGCCGAAATTCTCGATCTGCTGCTTGAGAATGTTGGAGATTTCGGCGGCGCGGATTTCCATTATCCAACCCCTTTCATCGCGAGCTGCAGCTTCTGCAGCTTCGTTTTCACGGATCCATCGATCATGCGGCTGCCGACGCGGACAATGAGTCCGCCGAGCAGGCTGGGATCGACCTTCATGTCGATCGAGACCTTGCCACCCACGACGCGCTTGATGGCGTCGCTGACGGCCGCCTTCTGCGCATCGGTCAAGGCGTGGGCCGCGGTCACTTCCGCCGCCACCTCGCCGCGCTTGTCGGCCAGCATCTTCCGGAACGCCTTGATGATCGCGGGCAGCGCGAACAGGCGCCGGTTGGCCGCGACCAGGCCCAGGAACTTCTGCGTCAGATCGCCAAAGCCGGCGGCCTGCGCCACTGCGCCGATCGCGCGCGCCTGGTCGGCGCGGTCCATCAGGGGGCTGGTGATCAGTTTCTGGAGGTCGCTGCTGCCTTCGATCATTTGGCCGAGCGCAACCAGGTCCGCCGCAACGGCGTCGAGCGCGTGCTTTTCTTCAGCCAGTTCGAGCAGCGCCCCGGCGTAACGCAGCGCCAGCCCGCCTTGCTCAGTTTTTTGGGCCAAATCCGCCCCCTGCCCTGTCTGCGCGGTCGCCGGCTTGAACTGCCGACGATCCTGCTCAACCATTGAAACGATTTGCTGATATCGCGTGGAAACCCGCGACAAACTCCGCGGCGCCGGACCCGTCAGCCAACACCACAGCTGCCCGTCGCAACCCATCCCGGCCGCGAAAAGCGTGCGGTGTGTAACACAGCTGAGAGGGGTGCGCAACAGCACCGGGTCAAGGTGCCGCACCCCCAGTCAAGGGATTGAAACACTTGCGCAAAGTCGCGGCGCAGTCACCCCGATTTTGGGCCGGCCGGGCGACCGGCGAAAGCCCCTTCGGCGGCACAAAAAAGCGCTAAGCGACCGCCCTTTGGGCAGGCGGACCGAAGTAGCCGATCGCCTGGCTCAGCCCCTGGGAAAACCAGCGGTGGCCGATCTGGCAGTCGAGCCTGCCGTCGGCCCGTACCGGCTGGTTGGGAATGTGATCCGCCATCCATTCTTCGGCAAAGCGCCGGATCAGGCTGACTTCCCGGTCCTCGGTGGCGTCCATGTCCATCTCGACCAGGGCTTCGAAGCGATCGTCGTCCAGGGCCGGCGCCGCCTCGCGCGGGAACTGGCCCCAGGTGTGGTCGGGTCCGCGCACCGCCCGCGGCAGGATCCAGTAGTCGCGACCATCGCGGATGGAGAGGACCGGCTGGATCAGCGGGTTGAGCCGCACCACCGGGCCGGTCGTCACCGGGTCGGCGGCGTCGCTCGAGGTCTTTCCGTCCAGCATCACATGCGCCATGAAGGTCGCGGAATCCGGCGGGTCTGCGAGCACGCTGGTCGCCAGCTTCTGGATGTCCGTGGCCGGGTTGGGTTCCTTCGGCTGAGCCAGCAGGAACCGGAACTCGGCGTTCCTCGCCTCCGCCAGCGGCAGGAAGGTGTTGCCGGTCCCGAGGCTGAGGATGCGGATCGCCGCGCTGGCGATCCCGTTGGCCCTGGCTTCGGTGACGCCCGCCAGGATCGGATTGTTGAATCCGGTCACGCCGCCGTCCCAGAACAGGACGTCGCGGCCATCGATGCGCACCTTCGCCGGCTCCTCGAAATAGTTGATCGGCGCATTGGTAGAGGCGTGCACGGCCTCCGCCAGCGTCACGGCCGCGCTCGAGCCAGACCCGGACGCGAGGCTGGCGGGATTGGAGCGAAAGAACTTCGCCCGGTCGCGATCATATTGGTAGCCGACGATCACCAGTTCGGTGCGCTTGCCGTTCTGCTTCTTGATCCGCTCCGCCGTCTGATCGAGCGTGATGGCGCTGTCGGCGCCGAACACCACGCGCAAGCCCTTGAGCTTCGCGGCCGCCTCGTAGCGCGGACCAAGGCCGGCAAGAGTGGTGAACGCCCCGAAGGGCAACGGCACGAACAGCTTGCGCCGCTCCGACCTGGATTCGAACAGCGCTCGGACGGTGCTGAGCTTCATGTCGAGGAACATGGCGGCGGCCACGATGCTGCCGCCGGAATTCGCGACCACCAGGTCGAAGTTCTTCAGCACATGGGAGCCCGGCGCGTCATCGCCGTAAAGCTTCTGCAGCGTCATCACCTGGATGATCGCCCATGAGCCGCCGCCGTCGAGAGAAAGGATCTTGTACATCACGACCCCCATCTGATGTTGCGTGGCCGTATGCGCGTAATGAGGAAAACGTAGCCCAGTGGAGCTTACGAGTCACTTACACATGGCCAGCTACATGAAGCTGTAGGGATCGATGTCGATGTCGAGCATCAGGTCGCCGCGCGTCTTCACGCCGCCGAGCCAATGACGGAGCACCGGCTGGATCGATACATCGCGGCGTGCTTTCACCAAGAAGCGCCGGCGGTGGCGGCCGCGCAGCAAGGCCAGCGGTGCCGGCGCCGGGCCCAGCACGTGGATGCCGTCCTGGTGCGGGGCGGTGCGGGCGAGGTGCTGGCCGAGGCGGTCGACCTCGTCGGGGTCGCCGCCGGAAAGGATCACCGCCGCCAGCCGGCCGAACGGCGGCATGTCGTGCTTTCTCCGTTCATCCTTTTCCAAGGCATAGAAGCGGTCGCGATCGCCCGCCTTCAGCGCCTGCATCACCGGGCGGCTGGGATCGTAGGTCTGGATCAGCACCAGGCCGGCGAGATCGGCGCGGCCCGCGCGGCCCGAGACCTGGTGCAGCAACTGGAATGTCCGCTCGGCCGCGCGCAGATCGCCACCGGAGAGGCCGAGGTCGGCATCGACCACGCCCACCAGCGTCAGGTTGGGGAAATGATGCCCCTTGGCGATGATCTGGGTGCCGATCACCAGGTCGACTTCGCGGCTCGCGATCATGCGCAGCAGCTCCGCGGTCTTGGCCGGGCCGCTGGCAGTGTCGCTGGTGAGGATGAGGCGCGCCGCTTCCGGGAACAAAGCCGCCGCTTCTTCCGCCACGCGCTCGACGCCGGGGCCACAAGCCGCCATTGACCCTTCCGCCTGGCAGGCGGGGCATTTGGCCGGCGGCGGCGATTCGAAGCCGCAATGGTGGCATTGCAGGCGGCCGAGATAGCGATGCTCTACCAGCCAGGCGCTGCAGTTCGGGCATTGCAGCCGGTGCCCGCAGGCGCGGCAGAGCGTGAGCGGCGCATAGCCGCGCCGGTTGAGGAACAGCAGCGCCTGCTCCTTGCGCGCGAGCGTCGCCTTCACCGCTTCACGCAGCGGCGGCGACAGCCAGGATTGTCGCGGCGGCGGCTCGCGCCGCAGATCGATGAGGCGCACTTCCGGCAGTTGCGCGACGCCGTGCCGGTCGGGCAGGTGCAGGAAGCGATAGCGCCCCGTCTCCACGTTGTGCATGGTCTCGAGCGACGGCGTCGCGGAGGTGAGGATCACCGGAATCTGTGACAGGTGACCGCGCACCACCGCCATGTCGCGCGCCTGATAGACGACGCCATCCTCCTGCTTGAACGCCTGCTCATGTTCCTCATCGACGATGATGAGGCCGAGGTCGCGGAACGGGAGGAACAAGGCCGAGCGCGCGCCGACCACCACCTTGGCATCGCCGCGCAGCACAGCGCGCCAGGTGAGGCGCCGCTCGAGCCCCGTCAATTCCGAGTGCCACTGGCCCGGCGGCGCGCCGAAGCGTTCTGTGAATCGTTCCAGCCACTGCGTGGTGAGCGCGATCTCGGGCAGCAGGATCAGCGCCTGCTTGCCGCGCTTCAGGCATGCCGCGATCGCTTCGAAATAGACCTCGGTCTTGCCCGAGCCCGTCACGCCGTCGAGCAAAGTGACGCCGGCATGCGCCTCGATCAGCTCGTCGGCGGCAGCACGCTGCGCCAGCGAGAGTTGCGGCCCGGGCAGATCTGGATCGGCCTGGCCGAACGGCTTGGCGAGCGGCTGCGCCACCACGCGCAGTTGCCCCAGCTCCGCCATCTTGCTCAGCACGCCGCCGGTGACGCCGGCGGTGCGCGCCAGCTCGCCGGGCAGCATCGACGGCACCTCTGAAAGCGCATTCAACACGCGCTGCCGCGCCGCCGTCATTTGCCCAGCATCCGGGTCGCCAACCGCATAGGCCCTGAGGCTGCGCTCGGGCTTGAAGGCGTCACTCACGCTCATCGCCATCTTGAGCACGGCGCCGGGCGCGGATAGGCAGTAGCCGGCGACCCAATCGATGAAGCGCCGCGAGATCTCCGGCAGCGGCGCTATTTCAATTTTTGCTTCGATTTGTTTCAGCTTGGCGCGCGGCACGTCGTCCTTGGCGTCGCCCCAGACCACGCCCAGCACGGAGCGCGAGCCGAGCGGCACCTCGACGAAATCGCCGGCCGCCACCTCCATCCCCTCCGGCACCAGATAGTCGTAGGCGCCGATGAGCGGCAGCGGCAAAAGCACGCCCATCCGGCGATCCGTAGCCGGCGCCGTTTCAGGTGGTGTATCGCTGGCGAAGAACGAAGCCATGGGCTAGACTCGGGGCACCTTTTCCGGGGATCGATTCGGACGCGGCATCGTACCGCGCCGCCGCATCCGCCGGAACCTGGATTTGTGACGATTTGCTGCGAGTGAAACGGGCGCCATGAAGTTCTTTCTCGATACCGCTGAGATCAAGGAGATTCGCGAGCTGGCCGCATCCGGCCTGGTCGACGGCATCACCACCAATCCGTCGCTGGTGATGAAGTCCGGCCGGCCGTTTGTCGACGTGGTGCGCGAGATCTGCGAGGTCATCCCCGGTCCGGTCAGCGCCGAGGTGGTGGCGACCGAGCACGAGACCATGCTGGCCGAGGGTCGCAAGCTCGCGAAGATCGCCGGCAACGTCGTGGTGAAGGTGCCGCTGACGCCCGATGGCCTCAAGACCTGCTACAAGCTTTCGCAGGAAGGCACCAAGGTCAATGTCACGCTGTGCTTCTCACCGGCGCAGGCCTTGCTCGCCGCGAAGTCGGGTGCGACCTACATCTCGCCGTTCGTCGGCCGGCTCGACGATGTCGGCACCGACGGCATGCAGCTGATCCGGGACATCGTGCAGATCTACCGCGCCTACGACAGCCTCAAGACCGAGGTGCTGGTCGCCTCTGTGCGCCACCCGATCCACGTCATCGAAGCGGCCAAGATGGGCGCCGATGTCGCGACCTTGCCGCCCAGCGTCCTCAAGCAGATGTTCAATCATCCATTGACCGACAAGGGCCTTACCGCGTTCCTGGCCGACTGGGCCAAGACCGGCCAGAAGATCCTCTAGACCACGGCACGCCAATGGCAGAGCGCACCGAGGAGCTGCAGAAGAAGTCGCCGGCCCTGCCGAGCGCCGCGCAAGTGATCGCCTACCTGCGCCGGCATCCCGATTTCCTCTATCGCCATCCCGAGCTGCTGGACCTGCAGGCGCCGCCGGCGCGCCACAACGACGGCCCGGTGGTCGACCTGCAGCATTTCATGGTCGAGCGCCTGCGCAACGACGTCGCCAAGCTGCGCGCCAACCAGGACGAGATCATCGCCAACAGCCGCGACAATCTCGGCACCCAGGAGCGCATCCACAAGGCGGTGCTGGCGCTGCTCGAGGCCGAGACCTTCGAGGAGTTCATCGAGATCATCACCGGCGACCTGGTGCTGCTACTCGAGGTCGACGTGGTGTGCCTGTGCATCGAGCGCACCGAGGGCTACAACCGCCGGCCCAAGCTGGACGGGTTGGAGCTTCTGGAGCAGGGCGCGGTTGACCGCATTATGGGCGGCAAGGGCCGCCAGGTCCTGCTGCGCGACGACACCATCGGCGACCCGGAAGTGTTCGGCGGCGCCTCCGAGCTGGTGCGCTCCGACGCGCTGCTGCGCCTCAAGCCCAGCAAGGCCGCGCCCAACGCGGTGCTGGCGTTCGGCACAAGGCATCCGGGCTATTTCCACCCCGGCCAGGGCACCGAGCTGCTCAGCTTCCTCGGCCGGATCATCGAATTCGGCATCCGCTCGTGGCTGGACCTGCCGCGGGTTTGATCACGCAGATCCTTCCCTTCCCCCCTTGCGGGGGGAAGGGGTGTGTCCTTTGGTCATGACATCTCGGATGGAAGCCGTGACCGAAGCGGCGGGGTTCCACGCCGCGCCCGACTTGCAGAACGCCTTGGGCCAATGGCTGTCGTGGCTGACGCACGAGCGCCGCGTGTCGGACCGCACGCGCGAGGCCTATGGCCGCGATGTCAGCCAGTTCCTCTCCTTCCTCGCACGCCACCAGGGCGAGCTGCCGCGCCTGTCCAGCCTGGCCGAACTCGGCCGCGGCGACTTCCGCGCCTGGATGGCATCGCGCCAGGCGGAGGGCATCGAGGCGCGGTCCCTGGCGCGGGCCTTGAGCGCGCTCAAGAATCTGTTCCGCTTCCTCAGCCGTCGCGAGCTCGCCGCCAACGGCACCATCGTCAGCCTGCGGGCGCCCAAGCTGCCGCGCGCGGTGCCGAAGCCGCTGACCGTCGCCGAGGCGATGGACGTGGTGGACGAGGTCGCCTCGCTGCAGGACGAGGACTGGATCGGCAAGCGCGACGCCGCGATCCTGATGCTGCTCTATGGCGCCGGCCTGCGCATCGGCGAGGCGGTGTCGCTCAACCGCCGCGACCTGCCGGAGAAAGGCGAGGCGCGCACCCTCACCGTCATCGGCAAGGGCCGCAAGACCCGCATCGTACCGCTGCTGCCGGAGGTCGTGACGGCCGCGCGCGCCTATCTCGCCGCCTGCCCGTGGGGCGGCACTAGCAGCGATCCCTTGTTCATGGGCGCCAGGGGCGGCCGGCTCAGCCCGCGCCTGGTGCAGAAGGCGATGCAGACCCTGCGCCTCGCCCTCGGCCTGCCGGAGACGGCGACGCCGCACGCCCTGCGCCATTCCTTTGCCACCCACCTGCTGGGCGCCGGGGGCGACCTGCGCGCGATCCAGGAGCTGCTGGGCCACTCCTCGCTGTCGACCACCCAGCGCTATACCGACGTCGACGCCCAGCACCTGCTGCAGGTCTACCAGGCGGCTCATCCAAGGGCGCAGCGCTAACCATAGCTTGGAGGCATTGGCGGCGGCCGGCGATCTGTGGCATGGAACCGCCATGAGCGTCACGATTCGCCCGCTGACCGCCGAAGATGCCGATGCGGTCATCGCCATGAATGCCAACTTCGTCGCCTACCTGGCGGCGCTGGGCGACCCCGATTCGCAGGTGCAGCATTTCACCAAGGCGAAATACCTGGCCGACGGCTTCGGCCCGGACCCGGCCTTTACCGGCTACCTGGCGGAGGACAACGGCGAGCCCCTTGGTTACTTGCTCTATAACAAGGGCTATAATGTCGACCTTGCGCAGCGGCTGTTCTTCATCTGCGATCTGTGGGTGGAACCGGCGGCGCGCCGAAAGGGGATCGCGCGGGCGCTGATGGTGCAATGCGCGGCGGACTGCAGGGCATGGGGCGGCTCCTGGCTGGAATGGTAC
>DATFDU010000362.1:0-2459 GCA_035251915.1 Dongiaceae bacterium
GACGGATCGATCCAGAGATCTCGATTGGTCAGCGACATGATGCTTGCTTCGTCTTTCTCCGGGCGGTTTTCCGGGCCGCGATCATTCGCGCGCCTGAACGCGCCCGCCCATCAGGGCTTCCAGCACGCCGGACTTCGGGCCGTCGGCCACCACCTTGCCGCGATCCAGCACGATCAGCCGGTCGACCAGCGCCAGCATCGAATGGCGATGGGTGACCAGGATGATGGTCTTGCCGCGCGCGATGGCGCCGAGGCGCTGCTTGAAGGCGGCCTCGGTGCTGTTGTCCATCGAGCTGGTGGGTTCGTCGAACACCATGATCTGCGGGTTCAGCAGCAGGGCGCGGGCGACCGCCACCGACTGGCGCTGGCCACCCGACAGCATGCGGCCGTTCTCGCCCACCGGCATGTCGTAGCCGAGCGGGTGCTGGCGCACGAACTGGTCGACGCCGGCGAGCGTCGCGGCGCGGATCACCGACGCCTCGTCGACGTAGGGCGCGCCCAGCGTGATGTTGTCCTTGACCGAGCCGTAGAACAGGTGCGGGTCCTGCAGCACGCAGCCGATGTTCTGCCTGAGGTCGGTCGGATCGAGCTGGCGGATGTCGGTGCCGTCCACCAGCACCGCGCCTTCCGACGGCTCGTAGAGGCCGAGGATCAGGCGCTCGATCGTGGTCTTGCCGGAGCCGATGCGGCCGAGGATGCCGACCCGCTCGCCCGGCTGGATCTTGAACGAGACGCCGTCCAGCGCCGCGGTCTGCGCGCCCGGATACTTGAACAGCACGTTGCGGAACTCGATCGCGCCTTCGATCCGCGGGCGGCGGATGAAAACCTTGCCGCGCGGCCGCTCGACCGGCAGCTCCATCAGCTTGTTGAGGCCTTTCAGCGAGGTGAAGGATTGATGGAACCGGATGATGAGGCCGGCGATCTGGCCGAGCGGCGCCATGGCGCGGCTGGTCAGCATCGAGGCGGCGATCAGCGCGCCGGTCGTCATGTGGATGTCGCTGGTGGGGCCGGACTCGAAGATCCGGTAGCAGCCCCACAGGATGACGCCGGTGGTCGCGAGGTTGGAGGCGAGCATCACGAAGTTGATGCCGAGGGTCGACCAGCGCTTCGATGTCTCGGCCGAAGCCGAGGACGCGGCAACATAGCCGTCCCAGTTGCGCTGCATCTGGCCCTCGGATGACGTCGCCTTGATCATGTCGAGGCCGTTGATCGCCTCGACCAGCGTGGCGTGCTTTTGCGACGTCTCGCGGTAGGAGCGTTCGACCGCGCGCTTCATCGGGAACTGCACCAGGATGCTGACCAGGATCACCAGCGGGATCAGCACCGCCGGCACCGTCACGACCGGCCCGGCGATGAAGAAGATGATCACCAGGAAGATCAGGACGAACGGCAGGTCGATCAGCGCCGACAGGGTCGCCGAGGTGAAGAAGTCGCGCAGCGTCTCATATTGCTGAACATTGCTGGCGAACGCGCCGGAGGATTGCGGACCGGCGGCCATCTTGATCGACAGGATGTGCTCGAAGATCGCCGAGGAAACCTTGCGGTCCAGCGCCTTGCCCGCCTTGTCCAGGAACACGGCGCGCATCGAGCGCAGCGCGAAGTCGAAGAAGTAGACCAGCAGGATGCCGATCGCCAGCACCCACATGGTCTCGACCGCCTTGTTCGGCACCACGCGGTCATAGACCTGCATCGCGAAGATCGAGGACGCGATGGTAAAGAGGTTCATCAGCAGCGCCGCCAGCACCACCTCGATATAGACAGGGGTGTGGCGCACCACCTCGCCCCAGAACCAGTTGCGCTCCTTGGCCTCGGTCATCTCCGAGGAGCGGCTGTCGAGGCGGATCTTCGGCCGCACCACCAGCATGGTGCCGGAATACTGCGGCTCGATCTCGGCGACCGGGACGGTCACGATGCCATCGAGATTGTCGGTGGTGGCAACGTCGAGCTTGCCGTTCTTGACCGGCGAAAGCATCACCACCGCCTGCCGGTCCTTGAGCAGCAGGACGGCCGGCAGGTTGATCGACTTGGTTTCGGCGAGGCCGCGGCGCACCTTGTTGGCCGCCAGCCCGGCATGCTCCGCCGCGCGCACGAACAGGTCCGGCGTCATGCCGGCTTCGCCGATCGGCAGGCCCGCGGCAAGCGCCGCCAGCGACTTCGGATTGCCGAACAGGCGCGTCAGGATGACGAGGCAGGATAGCAGCGGATCGGGCCGAATCTCCACTTCCGCCAGTTCCGGCAGTCCGGCCTCCGCCACCGTGGCGGGAACCGAAGCGCCAGCTTGTGGCCGCGGCGGCTGAATCCCCGCCGGCTTCGCTTCAGCCGGCACGCCCGCGGATGCCTGAGGGCCCGCCTGATTGGCCGGCTGCTGACCAGGCTGTGCCCCCGGCCGCGCCGCGGCGGCGCCTTGCGTGATCGCGCTTTGGAACGCGTTCTTGGGAGCGGCGTCCGGAGCCTGGGCCG
>DATFDU010000363.1:0-9369 GCA_035251915.1 Dongiaceae bacterium
CCTGTGCCGCCCGCGTGCCGGAGACGCCGCAAGCGCCGCCGGGCGTGCCCGCGGGCTGGCAGGCGGCCATCGGCAGCCTGGACGTCACCGGGTCGCCGGAAATCTGCACCGCCGTGCTGGTGCGGCAGGACATGATCGCCACCACCTCCCATTGCCTGCGCCCGAAGGGGCGGTTCGCCCAGCCCCGCCAGCTCGTTTTCACCCCCAGCGGCTCAGGCCCGCAGGTCCGGGGTTCGGCCCTGATCGCGGAAGGCGGCAGCATCGCGCCCGGCAATATCAAGCCGGATCAGGCTGAGACCGATTGGGCCCTGGTCCGGATCACACCACCGCTCTCCGGCATCCGGCCCCTGCCCCTGGCGTCCTTGTCGCCCTCCATGGTGCGGGCAGAGATCGCCAAAGGCGCCCGGTTCTATTCCGCCGGCTATGGCCAAGGGGCCAAGGACGAGCTCAGGACGCATAACGGCTGCGGCCTGCTGCCGCCCGACCCCAACGGCGTCACCGAAGGCGCGCTGTTCTTTTCCACCGACTGCATCATCCGGCTGGGTGACAGCGGTGGGCCGGTAGTGCTGATCCAGGGCGGACAGCCCAGGCTGATCGGCCTCATTGTCGGCTTCGCCAACCAGCCCAGGACCGGCGATCCGATCGGCATCGTGGTCTCGGCCAAGGCGTTCGCGCCGTACCTGGGCGCGGACCTCATCAGCCAGCTGTTCCCGATCGGCCTGCCGCCAGAAATCTCAATGAATTGACAAGCTTGCGGAAGCTGTATACAGCTTCTTCGGCGTTCATGCCTGAGCCCGAAGGAGGCGCGTGATGACCGAAGCCGCCCCCACCATCGCCGCCGCGCCTGCTCCCGGCCGTCGGCGCGAGCGCCGGGCGCCACAGGCTGCGGTCCGGCAACTGCCGTTCGCGCGCGCCATCAACCGCTATCGCCCGATCGAGGTGCTGAGCGCCGATCAAGTCGAGACCATCCACCGCACCGCCCTGAAGCTGCTGCGCGACACCGGCATCGAGGTGATGCAGGATCCCGCGCGGGCAATCCTGAAACAGGCGGGTGCCGAGGTGGACGAGGCGACCCAGCGCGTGCGCTTCGACCCGGAGCTGATCGAGAGCAATGTTGCCAAGGCGCCGCGCCGCTTCACCATGCAGGCGCGCAACCGCGCCTATGACGTCGGCTGCGGCGATGGCGAGATCATCTTCGCCGCGACCGGCGGCCCCGCCTTCGCCCACGATTGCGACCGCGGCAAGCGGCCGGGCAACTTCGCCGACATGGTCGACTACCTGAAGCTGGTGCAGCAGCTCGGTGTCATCCATCAGGAGGGCGGCTGCCCGGTCGAGCCGACCGACCTGCCGGCCGACAACCGCCATCTCGATTTCTACCAGGCGGCCCTCACGCTGACCGACAAGACCTGGCAATGCTGGGCGCTCGGCGAATATCGCGTCGAGGATGCGATCAACATGTCCGGCATCGCCTACGGCCTCGGCCGCGCGGAAATGAGGGCGACGCCGGTCACCCTCACCATCATCAATTCCAATTCGCCGTTGCGCCTCGATATCCCGATGTGCGAGGCGCTGCTGGCGATGGGCCGCGCCGGCCAGCCGGTGGCGATGACGCCCTTCACCCTCAGCGGCGCCATGAGCCCGGTCACGCTGGCCGGTGCGCTGGTGCAGCAGCATGCCGAGGCGCTCGCCATGCTGGCGCTGTCGCAGATCGCCTCGCCCGGCGCGCCGGTGCTGTATGGCGGATTCACCTCGAACGTCGACATGCGCTCGGGCGCGCCGGCCTTCGGCACGCCCGAATACACCAAGGCGGCGCTGGCGGGCGGGCAGCTGGCGCGCCGGCTCGGCGTGCCGTACCGCTCCAGCAACGTGACGGCCTCCAACTGCGTCGACATCCAGGCCAGCTACGAATCCATGATGTCGCTGTGGGGCGCCATCATGGGCGGCGTCAACCTGATCGAGCACGCGGCGGGCTGGATGGAGGGCGGGCTCACTGCCTCGTTCGAGAAGCTGATCCTCGATGCCGAACTGCTGCAGAACATGCGCGAGTTCCTGAAGCCGATCGCGGTCGACGAGGCGGAGATGGGCGTCGACGCCATCAACGAGGTGGGGCCGGGCGGTCATTTCTTCGGCGTCGGCCACACGCTGGAGCGCTTTTCGACCGCGTTCTACGAGCCCATGCTGTCCGACTGGCGCAACTACCAGACCTGGGAGAATGCCGGCGCCAGGAATGGCACCGAGCGCGCCAACCTGATCTGGAAGGAGCTGCTGCGCAGCTACGAAGCGCCGCCGATGGACGAAGGCCGGAGGGACGCGCTCACCGCCTATGTGGCGAAACGCAAGGAAGAGATCAAAGCCGGCAAGCTGGTGCCGGACGCGCTCGACTGACCCGGAGCATTTTCCGCCGAAGTGGCCACCGGTTCGGCGCAGAAAATGCGACCACTGAAGCTAGCTTAGAGATCGCGGCACAGGTCGATCTCGTCCCGGATCGGGATGCCGTTCTCGGCGACCAGCGGAATGCCGGGCTTCAGCCGCCGCGCTTCCTCGATGGCGCCGGGGCGAATGCGCTGCAGCCTGAAGCCGCGTTTCTGATAGAAGGCGAGCGCCGTCAGATTGTCGTTGGTGGTGGTAGCCCAGAGCCGTCGCACGCCGTCTGGCTTCAGCCGCTCGATCAGCTCCGCCAAGAGAGCCGTGCCCACGCCTCGCCCCGGCTCGACCGCGTCGAGGGAGATCAACTCGACTTCCGCTCCCATCAGCCGATAGGTTGCCACGCCCTCATGCTCTCCAGCCACCAGGGCGGGAAGCGTCATCGCGTCGATCGCTTCGCCATGGACATATATGGTCGTTCCGCTCCAGCGTTCGAGCAGGAGCGCCCGCATCCAGGGTATGTCGTCCTCCGACCGATCTCGTATGATCATGCCGCCATTCTAGCGCGACGGAGCGTCCCATGCAGCCGAAGCCCGCCTTGATCGCCGCAGTCCCGCAATTGTTCGTCTCCGATATCGCGGCGGCGTGCGCTTTCTTCACCGACAAGCTCGGTTTTGCGATTGAATTCGTCTATGGCGAGCCGCCGTTCTATGCGCAGGTCAAGCGCGATGGCGCGCAGATCGCATTGCGGCATCTCGATCGCCCCGTGCTGGACATGATCGCCGAGGCGATGAAGGCCGATGTCGACATGCTGACGGCCAGCATCGCCGTCGATGACGTGATGGCGCTGTATTCCGAGTTCCAGACGGCGGGCGTCGCCTTCCACCAGGAACTGCGCACGGAGCCATGGGGCGCGCGCACCTTCATCGTGCGGGACCCGGACGGCAACCTGCTGCTGTTCACAGGCAGCGCGGACTAGTCCCGCCAGCCGATCTCGGCGATGGCCGGGAGGTGGTCCGATTCGGTGCGCGGCCCTGTTTCGAAGCTAGTCACCACCAGATGCCCGCGCGCCAGCACATGATCGATCGGCAGGCGCAGCGGCCACGGCAGGAAGGATGGCCAGCTGGGGTCCCAGCCGGCGTGGTTGTCGAGGCCGGTCTTGGCGCGGAATGCGCGCTGCACGCGGCTCCACGGCGCGCTGTTGAGATCGCCCATCACGATCAGGTCGCGCGGCTGCCGGTTGAGGAATTTCGCGAACAGGCCGGCCTGCCCGGCCTGGCGGCTCACCGGCAGTCCCTCCGCCAGGTAGGCGGAGCGCGCGGGATCGCCGGCGCCCCACCGGCTCGTGTCGCTGCGGGCAAGAGGCCGGAACCAGTGCGTCGCCAGCACCGTGATCGGCCGGCCGTTCCACAGGATCTCGCCGCCGGCGACAATGGGAGTCGCCTTCCAGACGCGGCCGGCGATCGGCTTCACGATCGGCAGCTTGGACAGCAGCATGGTCTGGCACTGCCGGTCGATCTCGAAGCAGTCGATCCGGTATGGATACTTGGCATAGAGCGGCGCCAGCGCGGGCCGCCACGCCGTCGTCGCCTCGATCAGGCCGATGATGTCGGCATCGCTCGCCAGCAGCGCTTCGATGGTCTTGTCGTGGCCCGTGGCCGAGTGCCAGAGATTGATGGACAGGAGCTTGAGCCGCGCCGGGTCGGCGACGGCGGCGGCCTCGCCGCGAGGGCTGAACACCGGCCACAACAAGGTCGCGGTGAGCGCAGCCAGCAGGACGACCCTTGCCCAGCGGCGCAGCACCAGCGCCAGCAAAACCGTCAGGAACGCCACGATGCCGAGCTGCAGCGCGAACTGCTCCAGCACCGCAAGCCTTGGTGTTTCCGGCTCGTACCAGATCATCGCCTGGAATAGCGCCAGCACACCCGCCAGACCCCACAGCAGCAGGGACCAGCCGGATGCGCGCCGTGTTCGCAAGGATGCCCTGGCCGCGATGTCCGTCATGTTCCGTTCGAAGGTTGTTGGCAGACAATATGGCTGGATGAGACCCGGCGATTGTGTCGGAAATCGGCCGCAAGGGTGATGTCACTGAGATGTCGTCGATCCCTTGCCTCGCCAAGATCGCCGGGGCAATCTTCGGACATGGAGTACCGCACCACAACCGGCACCGGCGCCACCCTCGCCGAGCATGTGCGCATGGCGCAGGTGCTGCTGCCGTGCCGGGACCTCGCTGCGACGTTGTCCTTCTTCACGGATCGCCTGGGATTCAAGGTCAACCTGATCTTTCCGGCGGACTCGCCCAACACCGCCGTGGTTTCGGGCCATGGCCTGACGCTGCGGCTGGAAAGCGGCGCACCGGCGGCACCCATGACGTTGCGCCTCCTGTGCGATCTCGCCGCGCTGCCCGCCGGCACGCCGCACCGGCTGACGTCGCCGGACGGCACGTGCATCGAACTGGTGGAAGCGCGGCAGCGGATCGAAGTTCCCCAAGGAAAGCAGGAATTCGTGCTGAACCGAATCGGGGATGATTGGGGCGTCGGGCGCGCGGGCATGCAGTATCGCGACCTCATCCCCAGCCGCCTGGGCGGACGCTTCATCGCCTCGCACATCCGCATCCCCGTGGGCGGGCCGGTGCCGGACTACGTGCATTTCCACCGCATCCGCTTCCAGATGATCTATTGCAAGGCCGGCTGGGCGCGGCTGGTCTACGAGGACCAGGGCGAGCCGTTCCTGTTCCACGCCGGCGACTGCGTGCTGCAGCCGCCGGAGATCCGCCATCGCGTGCTGGAAGCCTCGGATGGGCTCGAGGTTATCGAGATCGGCTGTCCTGCCTTGCACGAGACCTTCGCCGACCACGCGATGACCTTGCCGACGCCGCACCTGCTGCCGGAGCGCGATTTCGGCGGCCAGCGCTTCGTGCGCCATGTGGCGGCGGAGGCCACGTGGCGGCCGTGGCGCGCATCTGGCTTCGAGATGCGCGACACCGGCATCGCCGCAGCGACGGACGGCCTCGCCGGCGTACGCGTGGTGCGGGCGCGCGGCAGCGCCGCGGCGACATTCGCGCCGCATGGCGGCGAGCTGCTGTTCCTGTTCGTGCTGGCTGGCGAAGTCGGCCTCGACGGCCGCACGCTCGGACGGCATCGCTTGAACGTCGATGACAGCTGCGTCGTTCCGGCCGGGGCCGACTACGCGCTCGAAGCCGGCACCGACATCGAGATCCTGGAAGTCACCCTGCCGGCCGTACTTCCTGGCTGCTAGCCACCGTTCGTCATCCCAGCGTCGCGGCGATGTTCTTGTTCACGACGTCGATCGTCTGCTGGTATTCGTTCTTTGCGCTGAATTCGAGCACCTCGGTGTCCTCCTCGAAGAACGGGACATGGCCGGGCTCGAGGTAATAGACCTCTCCGGTTTTCAGCACGAAGGTTTCGCCGCGCGCGGTCTTGATGCGCACGCGGCCGCGCACGATGTAGCCCCAATGGGGCGACTGGCACATGTCGTCCGGCAGGCCCTTGAACAAGGGCGCTGCGTCGGTTCCCTTCGGGAACGTCTCATAGGAGACGATCATGCCGCCCCACTCCGACATCCGGCTGCAGAAGCCTTCGCCGTAGTCATCCACCAGCGGCAACTCCTTCATCGCACAATGCATGCTCGGTCTCCTTCGAATCGGTCCTGCCGGAACAGGGCGCGCTGGCGCACGGGATTGCCCTGCGTGTAGTATTCATGCGCCGTGCTGCGCGATGGCCTCCCTAAGGGGAATGGCCGCAGTCTAGGGGTCCCAGCCGCCCGGGACTTTGCTGGAAGGTTCTTTCTCTTTGCAGCGACGGCCGAGGTTTCCACGATCGATCGGATGCAGGGAATGGATGCCCTTTCCGAAGCCCTCAACGCGGTGCGCATGACCGGCGCGATCTTCTTCCATGCGGAATGCGCGGCGCCGTGGGGTTTTGCAGTGCCTTCGGTTTCCGAGGTCCAGCACGTCCTGTCTCCCGGCACCGAGCGGCTGGTGAACTATAACCTGATGACAGTGGGCACGGCGGTCGCGCGCTTCAGCGATGGGGAGGAAGTCACACTCCGGCCGGGCGATCTCACCATCCTGCCCCATGGCCATGCCCATACGGTCTCGAACGGATCGCCCCGCGCGTTCATCGACGACACCGCCGGACTTGCGGACATCCTGCGCGGCAACGTCCGCATGTTGCGCTTCGGCGCGGACGGTGAGATCACGCGCTTCATCTGCGGCTTCTTCGGCTGCGAGCGCAGCGCCGACCGCCTGTTTCTCGCCGGCCTGCCGCGGCTCATCCGCATCAACCTCCGCGAAAATCCCGCCAGCGCATGGCTGGAGACCGCGATCCGCCACCTGGTGTCGGAGGCCCAATCCGACCGGCCGGGCCGCACCATCCTGCTCTCGCGGATGGCGGAATCGCTCTTCATCGAGGCGCTGCGCTGCTACATGGAGCAGTTGCCGAGCGACCAGACCGGCTGGCTTGCCGGCGCGCGCGATCCGGTCGTCGGCGGCATCCTGGCGCTGCTGCATCGCGATCCTTCCCACGATTGGACACTGGACGCGCTGGCCAGCGCCGTCGGCGCCTCGCGTTCGGTCATCGCAAAGAGATTCGACCGGTTCATCGGCGATTCGCCCATGGCCTACCTGGCGCGCTGGCGCCTGGAGCTGGCGGCAAGGCAGCTGCACGCCTCTGCGAAACCAATCATCCAGATCGCCGCGGACGTCGGCTACGAATCCGAAGCAGCCTTCAACCGCGCCTTCAAGCGGTCGTTCGGGCTGCCGCCGGCGCAATACCGGCGGCGGCGAGGCAATGGCACGCACGAGACCGACGCGCCGTCATTCGGCCGTTCAGCCGACGCCGACCGCTAACGAGCCTTCAGACCTCCGCCGCATTGGCGCGCTGGATCGCCAGCGTGACGATCCGGTTCAGCAGGTCGCGGTATTTGAGGCCGTCCTTGGCGGCGGCTTCGGCGAAGTCCTCGACCTTGGCGATCTCGGGGTTGGGGTTGGCTTCCAGGAAATAGGGGATGCCGTCGGCCGAAAGCCGGAAGTCGACCCGGCTGTAGCCGTCCATCTCGAGCGTGCGGCAGACGCGCTTGGCGATGTTGGCGATGCGGGTGCGCAGCTCCTGCGACAGGTCCTTGGCCGGGCCGCTCTTGATGCCGAGCTTCTCCTGGTATTCGATATCGTGCTTGGCCTTGGCGGTGGCGATGTTGCGGCCGCCCTCGCCCATGTCGCCGAACTCGAACTCCCAGACCGGCAGCACGCGCAGCCGGTCGTTGCCGAGCACGCCGACATAGAGCTCGCGCCCCTCGATATACTGCTCGACCAGGGCGTCGGTCCCGACCTTCTCGTGGATGAAGGCGACGCGCTCCTCCAACTTCTCGTCGCTCTCCACCACCGAGGCCTGGGCGATGCCGATCGAGGCGTCCTCGCTGACGCTCTTGACGATCAGCGGAAAGCCGAGGCGCGCCGGCCGCTTCACCTTGCGCCGCATCGGGAACACGGCGAAGGCCGGCACCGGGATGCGGTGATAGGCGACCAGCTTCTTGGACAAGGCCTTGCCGCGCGCCAGCATCAGGCCGCGCGGATTGCAGCCGGTGTAGGGAATCTTCAAGAGCTCCAGGTAGGACGCGACATTGGTGTCGTACGCCGTCTCGCCATGGAACTGCTCCAGCAGGTTGAAGGCGACGTCGGCCTTGAACTCCTCGATCGCGTCGCGGATCGGCTTCAGCTCGTACTGCACGCCGAGCGGCATCACCTCGTGTCCGGCGGCGCGCAGCGTGCTCACCACGTCGTACTCGGTCTTCCAGACGTTGATGTCCTTGTCGCTCTGGCCCTTGAGCGAATCGGGCGGCATCAGGTCGGGATGCAGGAGGACCAGGACACGCAGCTTCTTTTTCATAGCGCAAACCACTCCCGCCGCGATGGGCTGTACAGGGAATGCACGGTCTTCGCCGTCAACAGCACGGTGAAGTTGAAGATGAGTTCGCGCTGGCTGCCCACCGCGCGCAGCTTCAGCTCGCGGCAGCGCGCGATCATCTCGTCGAGTACCGAATCCAGCGTCAGCTGGTATTCGCCGGTCCATTTCGCCACCATGCGCCGGATGCGGGCGCGGTTGTGGCGCAGGAAGGTCGAGGCCGCCGGCGCACGATGATGCCGCGGCTCGTCGGAGAAGATGCGGCGCAGGTCGCGGTCGTAGATCGTGGTGGTGGGCATGGCGTAGAGCGCCTGCTTCTGCTTGTAGTGCTCGGCCAGCGTCTGGGTCAGCGTGCTCAAGGGATCGATGCGGTGGCGATGCGTGAGGGTCGGCCGCTCGCCGGAAATTTCCTGCATCAGCTCGTCGACATATTCGAGCTTCTTGAAGACCGGCCAGCCCTCGTAGCGCTTGCGCCAGTCGGAGCGCGGGCGCAGCCAGACCGCGAAGGTCTCGGCGAAGTCCTCGTCCGGATGGCTCTGCGCGTACCACAGGCGCAGGTGCTGGACGTAGTTCTTGCTGGCCGGGTTCGGCCGGTAGAAGTCCGGGTAGCGGGTGGAGGACCGGCCGAACAATTCCTGCCAGCGCCGCCGGCGGCTGAGCCGGTAGGAATGCTGGATCACGTGCCCGGCCTCGTGGCGCAGGATGCGCATGCATTCCGGCACCGTGCCGCCCTCCACGTCGATGATCATCTTGCGCTCGAGCCGCATCAGGCGCGGATGGGCCAGGTAGAACGGGATCGCGATGCCCGGCGTGGTGTCCGGGCTGAACCACTCGTTGGAGATCCAGGCGTGCGGGCGGACGCGCAGGCCGCGCTGCTCCAGCTCGCCTTGCAACGCGCGCAGGCACAGCTCCAGCCAGGTCCCTTCGACGGTGACCTTGAGGTCCTTGAGGCGTAGTTCGAGAAGCTCCTCGTCGGGCAACGAGGCCCAGGGAAACCGCGACGCCATGGCGCTCCGACTCGGTGGGGACACCAACGCCGCGATGGTGTCACGGGACATTTGGCGAGGCAAGGAGTCGGGTGGAT
>DATFDU010000364.1:0-6637 GCA_035251915.1 Dongiaceae bacterium
TGAAGGAAAAACCGCAATCCGAATCGTTCGCTGCGCTGCTCGAGGAAACCCTCGGCGCCAGCTCTGGCCTCGAAGGCAGCGTGCTCAAGGGCACCGTTGTCGGAATCGAAAATGAATTCGTCCTGGTCGATGTCGGCTTGAAGTCCGAAGGGCGCGTCGCGCTCAAGGAATTCGCCGCTCCCGGACAGAAGCACGAGATCAAGGTCGGCGACATCGTCGAAGTCTATCTCGAGCGCATGGAAGACAAGCACGGCGAAGCCGTGCTCTCGCGCGAAAAGGCCCGCCGCGAGGAATCCTGGACCCAGCTCGAGCGCCAGTTCAAGGACAACCAGCGCGTCACCGGCGTGATCTTCGGCCGTGTGAAGGGTGGCTTCACCGTCGACCTCAACGGCGCCGTCGCGTTCCTGCCCGGCAGCCAGGTTGACATCCGCCCGGTGCGCGATGTTGGCCCGCTGATGGGCACGCCGCAGCCGTTCCAGATCCTGAAGATGGACCGCGCGCGCGGCAACATCGTCGTTTCGCGCCGCGCTGTCCTCGAGGAGAGCCGCGCCGAGGCCCGCAACGAGCTGGTCGCCAACCTCAAGGAAGGCCAGGTGCTGACGGGCGTGGTGAAGAACATCACCGACTACGGTGCGTTCGTCGATCTCGGCGGCGTCGATGGCCTGCTGCACGTCACCGACATCGCGTGGCGCCGCATCAACCATCCGAGCGAAGCCCTGTCGATCGGCCAGACCGTGAAGGTCCAGGTCATCCGCTTCAATCCGGAGACCCAGCGCATCAGCCTCGGCATGAAGCAGCTCGAGGCCGATCCGTGGGAGGGCGTCGACCAGAAGTATCCGGTCGGCACCAAGTTCACCGGCCGCGTCACCAACATCACCGACTACGGCGCCTTCGTCGAGCTGGAGCCGGGCATCGAAGGCCTGGTCCACGTCTCCGAGATGAGCTGGACCAAGAAGAACGTGCATCCGGGCAAGATCGTCTCGACCTCGCAGGAGGTCGAAGTGATGGTGCTGGATGTCGATCCGGTGAAGCGCCGCATCTCGCTCGGCCTCAAGCAGTGCCTCGACAATCCGTGGACCAGCTTCGTCGACAAGTACCCGGTCGGCACCGAGCTGCAGGGCGACGTGAAGAACATCACCGAGTTCGGGCTGTTCGTCGGGTTGCCTGGCGAGATCGATGGCATGGTGCACCTCTCCGACCTCTCTTGGGACAAGCCGGGCGAGGAAGCCGTGCAGGCCTACAAGAAGGGCGACAGCGTGAAGGTGAAGGTGCTCGACGTCGACGTGGAGAAGGAGCGCATCTCCCTCGGCATCAAGCAGCTGCAGAAGGACACCTTCGCCGAGGCCGCCAACACCCTGAAGAAGGGCTCGGTCGTGACCTGCACCGTCACCGCCGTGGTCGATGGCGGCATTGAGGTCGCGGTCCAGGACGGCCTTTCCGGCTTCATCAAGAAGGCGGACCTGTCGCGCGAGCGTTCGGAGCAGCGCCCCGATCGTTTTGCCGTGGGCGAGAAGGTCGATGCCAAGATCATCCAGGTCGACCCGAAGAGCCGCCGGCTCACCCTGTCGATCAAGGCCCGCGAGGTCGAAGAGGACAAGCAGGCGATGGCCGAGTTCGGCTCGTCCGACTCGGGCGCCAGCCTGGGCGACATCCTGGGCGCGGCCCTCAACAAGGCCAAGAAGGGCAAGAAGGACGGCGACGAGGCCTAAGAGACAAGCCAGTCTCCATCCGACCAAAGTCGGGGCCGGCGGGCAGAAAAACCCGCCGGCCCTTGCTTTTTGGGGCTTTCTGCCGACGTTCTGACCGGCCGTCCGTCCAATCGACCTGAACCATCCTGCAAAAAACTCATAGAAATGAGTGACTTATCCTTGACGACCAGCCGGTTGCTTGGCAGGCTTGCAACCGAGGCGCGGGATGGGCGCCGTTCTCACAGGGGCCGCCCGGCCGCCAGGGGTAGTTGCGTCGGGGCGGGGGGAAAACAAGATGACCAAATCGGAGCTGATACTGCGCATCGGGGAGCTTAATCCCCATTTGTATCATCGCGATGTCGAGCGCATCGTCACCACGATCTTCGAAGAGATCACCGACGCGCTGGCGAAACGCGAGCGTGTGGAGCTGCGCGGCTTCGGCGCCTTTTCCGTGAAGTTCCGCGACGCCCGGCGCGGCCGCAACCCGCGCACCGGCGAGACCGTCGCGGTGGAACAGAAAGTCGTGCCGTTCTTCAAGACCGGCAAGGAGTTGCGCGATCGCCTGAACGGCCGCGCCGAGGCCGAGCCGATGAAGTCGTCTTCTGCTTCCGGCGCCGGCAAGGAACCGTAGCTCTCGATCTCTTCCGCGAAATGTTGCCAGGCTGCGGCGCAGCGATGCTTTGCGCCGTGCCGCGGGCCGCAATAGACTGAACCCCAAGACATTTTTCGCGGAGTTCCGATCATGCACGCCGTCCTGCGATTCCTGCGCTGGGTCCTGTTCCTGATCGTGGCGTTCATCGTCGTCACCTTCATGGTGCAGAACCGCGACATGGTGGAAGTGAGCCTATGGCCGCTGCCGTTCGTGAAGCCAGCGCCGCTCTGGTCCATCATCGTGGGCTTCCTGCTGCTTGGCTTCTTGATCGGCGCGATCAGCGCCTGGCTGTCGGCCGCCGGCGCCCGCAGGCGGGCCCGCGAGCTGGCTCGCGCCAACGCTGAAAAAGCCCAGCAGATCAGTCAGTTGAACCAGCAGGTCGCGGCCTTGAAACAGGCCAGCCCCGGCCCCCGGCCACCCTCTATCACCCATGCGGCCTGAGCAGGGCTGTTTGCTTGACTTGAGCCCGCCCAGCGCCTAGTTTCCGCGCGCCTTACGGCATTGTTGAACCCCGGCCCCGAGGGGCCCCGTCGGTCCGCGAGTTTCGCGCACCGGCGTGATTCTGTTTTGCCCGCCGCGCAGGCGGCAAAAGAGCAGAGAGCGTCAAAGGACCGACAGAGCGACATGTTCGAGAAGCTGCAGGAACGGCTGAGCGGCGTCTTCGACAAGCTGACCCGGCGCGGTGCGGTGTCGGAGGCTGATGTCGACGAGGCGATGCGCGAGGTGCGTATCGCGCTGCTCGAGGCCGACGTCGCGCTGCCGGTGGTCAAGGATTTCGTGGCCAAGGTGCGCGAAGGCGCGGTCGGCGAGCGCGTCGTCAAGTCGGTGACGCCCGGCCAGATGGTGGTGAAGCTCGTCCATGACGAGCTGATCAAGACCCTCTCCGCCGGCGAAGGCGTCGAGCCCGGCCTCGATCTCAACGCGCCGGCGCCGGTGCCGATCCTGATGGTCGGCCTGCAAGGCTCGGGTAAGACCACCAGCACCGCCAAGATCGCCAAGCGCCTGCTCGAGCAGAAGGGCAAGCGCGTGCTGATGGCCTCGCTCGACGTGCGCCGCCCGGCCGCGCAGCAGCAGCTCGCGATCCTCGGCGAGCAGGTCGGCGTCAAGACCCTGCCGATCGTGATCGGCGAAACGCCGGTCGCGATCGCCAAGCGCGCGGTCCAGATGGGCCGCCTCGAAGGCTTCGATGTGGTCATGCTCGACACTGCCGGCCGCCTCGCGATCGACGAGGAATTGATGGCGGAAGTGGCGCAGGTGCACGAAGCCGCCAAGCCGCACGAGACGCTGCTGGTCGCCGATGCGATGACCGGCCAGGATGCGGTCACGGTCGCCAAGAGTTTCAAGGAGCGCGTCAACGTCACCGGCATCGTGCTGACCCGCGTCGACGGCGATGCGCGCGGCGGCGCGGCGCTGTCCATGCGCGCGATCACCGGCTGCCCGATCAAGCTGATCGGCGTCGGCGAAAAGCTGGAGGCGCTGGAGGATTTCCACGCCGACCGCATCGCCGGCCGCATCCTCGGCATGGGCGACATCGTCAGCCTGGTCGAGAAGGCAATCGAGACCACCGAGGCCGAAGAGGCCGAGCGTCTCGCCAAGAAGATGCAGAAGGGCGAGTTCGACCTGAACGATCTCGCCAGCCAGCTGAAGCAGCTGCAGAAGATGGGCGGCCTCGCTTCCATCGCCGGCATGCTGCCCGGCATCGGCAAGATGCAGAAGCAGCTCGAGGGCCGGGTCGACGACAAGGTGATCCGCCGCTCGCTCGCGATCATCTCCTCGATGACGCCGAAGGAACGGCGCAATCCCGACCTCATCAAGGCCTCGCGCAAGAACCGCATCGCCAAGGGCTGCGGCATGCAGGTGCAGGACATCAACAAGCTGCTGAAGCAGCACATGGAAATGGCCCGCATGATGAAGCAGGTCAGCAAGCTCGGGCAGAAGGGTTTGATGCGTTCCGGCATGGCCGCGCTCATGAAAGGCGGCGCCGGCGGCATGGGCGGTGGGTTCCCACCATTTGGAGGGCGGCGATGATCGATCACATCTCGATTGGCGTATCGAGCCTCAAGAAGGCCAAGGAATTCTACGACGCGGCGCTGAAGCCGCTCGGCTACGCTTGCGTCTTCACCGTCGACATCCCCGGCCAGGGCATCGTCGCCCACGGCTATGGCGAAGCGGACAAGCCGAGCTTCTGGATCGGCAAGCCGGAAAAGCTGGACAAGAAGGCCAACAGGAAAGGCGGCACCCATGTGGCATTCGTCGCGAAGAGCCGCAAGGCAATCGACGCGTTCTACAAGGCGGCGATCAAGGCCGGCGCCAAGGACAACGGCGTGCCCGGCCCTCGGCCGCACTACCACCCGAACTATTACGGCGCATTTGCGTACGACCCGGACGGCAACAAGATCGAAGCTTGCAGCCATCATCCGGAATGAACTGAACGAAACACGCGAACTTCCAGAGGAGAAAACCAAGTGTCATTGAAGATCCGACTGACCCGCGGCGGTGCCAAGAAGCGCCCGTACTATCGCATCGTGGTCGCCGAATCGCGCTTCGCGCGCGACGGCCGCTTCGTCGAGCATATCGGCACCTATAACCCGATGCTGGGCAAGGAAGACCCGAAGCGCGTGACGTTCGATCCCGAGCGCGCCAAGCACTGGCTGAAGATGGGCGCGACGCCGAGCGATCGCGTGCAGCACTTCTTCCACAAGGCCGGCCTGTGCGAGGCGCCGAAGCGCCACGAGCAGACCAAGCAGGACAAGCCGAAGGCGAAGGCGCAGGAGCGTGCGAAGGCCCAGGCGGACGCGGCTGCCAAGGCCGCTGAAGCTCCGCAGGTTTGACGGCTCGGCAAGCGAAGGCCATGTCCTCCTCGGCAACATCGCAGCGGCTTGTGCTGATGGGCGCCATCCTCGGCGCGCACGGCATCAAGGGCGAGGTGAAGGTGAAGTCCTTCGCCGCCAAGCCGGCTGACATTGCCGAATACGGGCCGCTCACCGACACCAAGCACAAGCGCAGCTTCGATCTCAGCATCGTCGGCACCGGCGATGCGGCGAAGGGCGTGCTGATCGGGCGCATCGCCGGCATCGCCGACCGCAACGCCGCCGAGGCGCTGAAGGGCGTCGAGCTGTTCGTCGACCGCGAACGCCTGCCGGCGCCCAAGGATCCGGAGGAATACTACCTCGCGGATCTGATCGGCCTCGCCGCGTTCGACGGCAAGGACACGAAGCTCGGCGAGATCGTCTCGGTCGACAATTACGGCGCGGGCGATCTGCTGCTGGTGGTGCCGGCGGACGGCGAGGGCTTCGTGGTGCCGTTCACCAAGACCTTCGTGCCGGTGGTCGATGTCAAAGGCGGCCGCGTGGTGCTCGACCTGCCGGCGGACTTCTTCGAAGTCCCGGAACAGGAGGAGGAAGAGGCGGCCGAGTTGCAGGAGTCCGCGCCATGACCTGGACCGCGCGCATCCTGACGCTGTTCCCGGAGATGTTTCCCGGGCCGCTGGGCTTGAGCCTTGCCGGCAAGGCGCTGGAGCGTGGCGACTGGACGATCGAGACCATCGACATCCGGACCTTCGCCACCGACAAGCATCGCACGGTCGACGATACGCCGTTCGGCGGCGGGCCCGGCATGGTGATGCGCCCCGACGTGGTGGATGCGGCGCTAGGGTCTGCGACGCGCGATGGCCTGAAGCCGGCGATCTACCTCACGCCGCGCGGCAAGGTGCTGGACCAGGCCCTGGTGAAGGAACTCTCGGCCGGCCCCGGCGTGGTGATCTTGTGCGGCCGCTACGAAGGGCTGGACGAGCGCGTGATCGAGGCGCGCGGCCTGATGGAAGTCAGCCTCGGCGACTTCGTGCTGTCGGGCGGCGAGCCGGCGGCGATCGCCCTCATCGATGCGGTGGTGCGCCTGCTGCCCGGCGTCATGGGCGCGGAAGAGACGCTGGAGGAGGAGAGCTTCGAAGCCGGCCTCCTCGAATACCCCCATTACACCCGGCCCGCCGAATGGTGCGGCCGCCAGGTGCCCGACGTGCTGATGAGCGGGCATCACGAGAAGATCAAAGCCTGGCGCAAGCTCCAGGCCGAGCAGACGACGGAATTGCGGCGGCCCGATTTGTGGGCCGCCTATCGGAAACGGACGGCGCATGCCGGCCAGAGTCAAAAGAAAGGACGTGCATCATGAACACCCTCCAGAAGTTCGAGAAGACCCAGGTCGACAAGCAGTCGGCCGGCAAGGCCTTCGACTTCGCGCCGGGCGACACCGTGAAGGTCAACGTGAAGGTGGTCGAAGGCGACCGCGAGCGCGTGCAGGC
>DATFDU010000365.1:0-6974 GCA_035251915.1 Dongiaceae bacterium
AGGTGTTCATCGGGCAGTTCGTCACCAACTGGAACGCGGTGCTGGCGGCGCTCACCCTCTCGATCACGCCGGTCCTCATCCTCTACGCCCTGTTCTCGCGGCAGCTGATCCGCGGCATCACGGCAGGAGCCGTCAAATGAGCAAGCTACGCGTCCTCGTCGTCGGCCTCGGCAACATGGGCCTCAGCCACGCCCAGGCCTACCACGGCAATCCCGGCTTCGAGATCGTCGGCCTCGCCAATCGGTCCGAGGTGAAGCTGCCGACGGCGCTGCAATCCTATCTGCGTTTCGGCAGCTTCGAGGAGGGGCTGGCGAAGACGAAGCCGGACCTGGTTTCCGTCAACACCCTGACCGACTCTCATGCCGCGTATGCCATCGCGGCGATGGAAGCCGGCGCGCATGTCTTCATCGAGAAGCCGCTGGCGGCGACGGTCGAGGATGCCGAGCGCGTGGTCGCGACTGCGAAACGCCTGAAGCGCAAGCTGGTGATCGGCTACATCCTGCGCCACCATCCGAGCTGGATGGAGTTCATCCGCATCGCGCGCGAGCTGGGCGGGCCGTACGTCATGCGCATGAATCTCAACCAGCAATCCCATGCCGAGCAATGGGCCACCCACAAGCGGCTGATGCAATCGACCTCGCCGATCGTCGATTGCGGCGTGCACTATGTCGACGTCATGTGCCAGATCTGCGACGCCAAGCCCAGGCAGGTGCGCGGCATGGGCGTGCGCCTCAGCAATGATATCGCGCCCGAGATGTACAACTACGGCCACCTGCAGGTGACGTTCGAGGACGGCTCGGTTGGCTGGTACGAAGCCGCCTGGGGTCCCATGATCTCCGAGACCGCCTTCTTCGTGAAGGACGTGATGACGCCCAAGGGCTGCGTCTCCATCGTGATGAAGGAAGGCGCCAAGTCCGCCGATATGGAGACCCATACCAAGACCTCGACCATCCGCACGCACTGGGCCGAGCTGGACCGCGACGGCCGGTACGTGCGGCCCGACCGCGAAACCTCGATGGCGGACGAGCCTGGCCACCAGGCCTTGTGCGACCGCGAGCAGGCCTATGTGCTGAAGGCCATCCGCGAGGACATCGATCTGACGCAGCACATGGCGGATGGCGTGAATTCGCTCAAGATCGTGCTGGCGGCCGATCGCAGCGTGCGCGAAGGCCGGGCAATCGATCTTTAAGAGGAACCAGACGTGGGGTCGTTGAAGCTGCAAAGCGTGCGCAAGTCGTTCGGTGATTTCGAAGCCTTGAAGGGCGTCGATCTCGACATTACGGACGGCGAGTTCGTGGTGTTCGTCGGACCCTCCGGCTGCGGCAAGTCCACGCTGCTGCGCGTGATCGCGGGGCTGGAGGAGCACACCGCCGGCCACGTGCTGATCGACGACCGCGTGGTCGACGTGTTGCCGCCGGCCAAGCGCGGCGTCGCCATGGTGTTCCAGAGCTATGCGCTCTATCCGCATTTGACCGCGCGCGGCAACATGGAGCTGGGCCTGAAGCAGGAAGGCAGGCCGCGCGCCGAGATCGATGCGCGCGTGGCGGAGGCTGCCCGCATGCTGGCGCTCGAGCCGCTGCTGGATCGCAGGCCCTCCGAGCTCTCCGGCGGCCAGCGCCAGCGCGTCGCGATCGGCCGCGCCGTGGTGCGCAAGCCGCGCCTGTTCCTGTTCGACGAGCCCCTGTCCAACCTCGATGCCGGCCTGCGCGTGAACACGCGTCTCGAGATCGCGCGGCTGCGGCGGCTGCTGAAGGCGACCATCATCTATGTGACGCACGATCAGGTCGAAGCGATGACTCTCGCCGACCGCATCGTGGTGCTGAACCAGGGGCAGATCGAGCAGGTCGGATCGCCGCTCGAACTCTATCGCCGGCCAGCCAACCTGTTCGTCGCCGGCTTTATCGGCTCGCCCAAGATGAACTTCGTGCAAGGCACCGAAGCGGAGACGCTCGATGCCCACACCATCGGCATCCGGCCCGAGCATATCGAGACCAATCTTGAAATTGGTCATTGGAAAGGCGAGATCGCGCACCTCGAGCATCTCGGCACAGACACGTTTCTGTATGTCGACGTGCCGAAGGTCGGCACCTTGACGGTACGGCTCGATGGCGAAGCCGACTATGCGCTGGGATCGGCGCTGTACCTCACGCCGCGCCGCACGCACCTGCACCGCTTCGACGCCAGCGGGCAGCGCATCGCCGCTTGAGTTTTCGCCATCGCATTCCAACATCGGTCACGACTCTGTGAGCGTGCTTGCGGATCATTCGCAGCGGCTGTCAGATGTGCCTTGCGTACTGAGCGAATTGACCGTCGCCACCCTGTGCGTGCTGAGGAGGCTCTCATGCAACAAAAGATCATCGACCTCTATGACAGCTATACCCACGGCGGCATGAGCCGTCGCACCTTCCTTGACCGGCTCGCTGCGCTGGCCGGCGGCACCGCAGCGGCCACCGCCCTGCTGCCGATCCTCGAGAACAACTACGCCCACGCCGACACCGTTCCTGAAAATGATCCGCTCGTGAAAGGCGAGATGGTGACGTTCAAAGCCGGCGCGCAGGACGTGAGCGGCTATCTCGTCCGGCCCGCGGCGGACGGCAAGTATCCCTCGGTTGTCGTGGTGCACGAGAACCGCGGCCTCAATCCGCACACCAAAGACGTCGCGCGCCGCCTCGCGGTCGACGGCTTTCAGGCCCTGGCGGTCGACTTCCTGTCGCCGATCGGCGGCACGCCGTCCGACCAGGACAAGGCGCGCGAGATGATCGGCACGCTGCAGGCGCCGGACGTGACCGGCTGGGCACAGGGCGCGGTCGCCTACCTGCGCGGCACGCCCAACAGCAATGGCAAGGTCGGCGCGGTCGGCTTCTGCTGGGGCGGCGGCGTGATCGGCCGGCTGGCCGTCGCCGAGCCGACGCTCGATGCCGGCGTCGTCTACTACGGATCGCAGCCGCCGGCCGAGGACGTCGCGAAGATCAAGGCGCCGCTGCTGCTGAACTATGCCGGGACCGACGAGCGCATCAATGCCGGCATTCCCGCCTTCGAGGAGGCACTGAAGAAGAGCGGCAAGGACTACACCCTCTATATGTATGACGGCGCCCAGCACGCCTTCCTCAACGACACCAACGAGGCCCGCTACAACAAGGAAGCCGCGGACCTGGCCTGGGACCGGACACTGGAATTCTTCAAGAAGCATCTGGCCTAGGACTCTAAACTCCCCCAAGACCGCCGATCACGGTTTCGTGATCGGCGGTCCGTAGGGTTGGCAGGATCAACGCGTTCAAGCCAGGAAACCCGCTTCGCCAAGGGCTTGTCGCTTGAATGAAACTCTCGGGTTTTATAATGTCTTGGCCGTGAAACTCGGGAGTTCAACTTCGTCATGACCCTGCCGCTCCCCTCCAGCAGCCGCAACGACCGCCGGCAGCGCATCGTGCTGGTGGCTTCGCAGATGTTCGCGGAGCGGGCCTATGTCGAAGTCCAGATGGACGCACTGGCCAAGGCGGCCGAAGTGGCGAAGCCCACGATCTATCGCTACTTCAATTCCAAGGAAGATCTGTTCCTCGAGGCGCTCGACGGGACCATGAACGAGCTGGTGGCCGAGGTGAGCCGGGTGGCCGACGAACGCGCGCCGGCGCCGGCGGTCCTGCGGCAGATGATTGCCGCGGCGCTCAAGTCCTTCGCGCAATGCACCGCCGCGATCCGCGCGCTCGACGGCAGCGATGCGGCGTTGGGCGAGCGCGGGCGCGCGATGCTGCGACGCCGCGGCCGGCAGATCCGCGAGGAGTTCGCCCGCGTATTGCAACGCGGGATCGCCGCCCGGGACTTTCGTGGCTTCGATCCCGACCTCGCGTCGCGCGCCATCCTGGGCGCGGTGCGCATGACGGCGACCGCGGAGGATGCGCCGAACGACGCCGCGGCCGCGCGCACCTTGACCGACCTGCTGCTGCATGGCGTATCGGCGCCCGAGAGCCAAGGCTAAGACGATGCGGATGCGCTCGCTCATTCTCCTGTGCCTGGTGATGGCCGTGGTCGGCGCCGTGTTCATATGGGGCCGCTATTATCGCACCGACCCGGTCAGCGCCGAGGCGGCCATGCAGCAGCCCGCGCCGGCGCAAGCTCCGGCTCAGAACGCCCAGCAGGCCGCACCCGAAAGCGGCAAGCCCGCGGTTGCCGTGCGGGTCGCGGACGTGATCCAGGCGTCGATGCCGATCCGCCGCCGCACCATCGGCTGGGTCGAGCCGGTTGCCACCGTTGCGATCAAGTCGCGCATCAACAGCGTGATCATGGAGCAGCGCGCGACCGACGGCGCCTTCGTGAACAAAGGCGACATCCTGTTCGTGCTCGACGACCGCGAGGCCAAGGCCGCGATCGCGCGCGACGAGGCGGCGATGGCCCAGCATCAGGCCGAGGTGGAACGCGCCCGCGCCGACCTCGCGCGCACCAAGACGCTGGTCGCCAAGCAGACCGCCTCCAAGCAGACGCTGGACCAGGTGATGTCGGAGGCGCGCGCCGCCGAAGCGGCGGTGGAAGCCGACAAGGCGGTGCTGCAGGCCGACCGGCTCACGCTCTCCTACACCACCATCGAAGCGCCGATCTCCGGCCGGCTGGGCGCGGTCGCCGTCACGCCCGGCAACCTGGTCTCCGAGAATGGCGACGTCGCGCTGGTCACCATCACCCAGATGCAGCCGATCCGCGTCAGCTTCACGCTGCCCGACCGCGACCTCGACGCGCTGCGCACCGCACTCGCGCAATATCCGCCGGCGGCGGTCCGCGTGTTCACCAAGGGCGAAGCCGTCGCGCGCGCGGAGGGCAATCTCACTTTCATCGACAGCACGGTTGACGCCGCCTCCGGCACCATCACGGCCAAAGCCGAGTTCGCCAATGACAACCTGGCGCTGTGGCCGGGCCAGTATTTCGATGTCGAGATCGAGCTCGGCGTCGAGCCGCAAGCCTCGATCATCCCGACGGTCGCGCTCCAGGTCGGCCAGGACGGCCTGTTCGTGTTCGTCATCACGCCCGACAACAAGGCCGAGATGCGCAAGGTCACCGTCACCGGCAGCGATGCCGACAAGAGCGCCGTGACAGCCGGCCTCGCACCCGGCGAGCGCGTGGTGGTCGAAGGCCAGCACCGCCTCTCTCCGGGCGCACCCGTGATGGTGGTGGAGTGAGACGCGACGGTGGCCCTCAATTAGCAGCCCCTTCTCCCCTTGCGGGAGACGGATGCGCAGCCTTAGCGAACGACAGTGAGCTTAGGCGCCGCAACCTTCCCCCGCGAGGGGGGAAAGGACTCTCTCTAGAGAGAGAGCCGCTTCGATGAACGTCTCTGAATTCTGCATCCGGCGACCGGTGGCGACCCTGCTGATGTCGATGGCGCTGATCGTCGGCGGGCTGTTCGCGTTCGGCCTGCTGCCGGTGGCGGCGCTGCCGCGAACCGACTTCCCGACCATCAACGTCTCGGCGGACCTGTCGGGCGCATCGCCGGACACCATGGCGAAGTCGGTCGCGACGCCGCTCATCAAGCAGTTCACGACCATCGAAGGCATCAACACGATCAGCGCGACCAGCAGCCAGGGCGACACCGACATCGTCCTGGAGTTCGACCTGGACCGTGACATCGACGCCGCGGCTGCCGATGTGCAATCCGCGATCTCGCGCGTCCTGCGCCGCCTGCCCGAGGACATGGAGGAGGCGCCGAGCTACCGCAAGGTCAACCCCGCCGACCAGCCCATCCTGCTGGTGTCCCTGCGCAGCGACGTGATGGCGCTCTCGCAGCTCGACGACTTCGCCCAGCAGGTGATGTCGCCGCGCCTCTCGACCCTGTCCGGCGTCGCCCAGGTCACCATCTACGGCAGCCAGAAATATGCCGTGCGCATCCAGGTCGATCCCAACGCCCTTGCCTCGCGCGATATCGGCATCGACGAACTGCAGGATGCGGTCGATCTTGCCAACACCATCACGCCGGTCGGCGTGATCAGGAACCCCGACCAGACCCTCACCATCCAGGCCGAGACCCAGCTCAACAATGCCGACCAGTTCGCCGGCCTGATCATCGCCACGCGCGACAACAAGCCGGTGCGCCTGCGCGACGTGGCCAAGGTCATCGATTCGGTCGAGAACAATCAGACTGCCAGCTGGACCCAGGGCAGCCGGTCCATCATGCTGGCGATCCAGCGCCAACCCGACGCCAACACGGTCGAGGTCATCGATCGCGTGAAGGCGATGCTGCCGCAATTCCGCGACGAGCTGCCGCCCACCGTCTCGCTCGACCTGCGCCTCGACCGGTCGATCCCGATCCGCGAGGCGGTGCACGATGTCGAGATGACGCTGCTGCTCACCATCGCGTTGGTGATCCTGGTCATCTTCCTGTTCCTGCGCCGGCTCACCGCGACGATCATCGCGACCACGGCGATCCCGATCTCGCTGATCGCCACGATCGGCGGCATGTACCTCCTCGACTTCTCCATCGACAATATCTCGCTGCTTGGCCTGACGCTGGCGGTCGGCCTGGTGGTGGACGATGCCATCGTGATGCTCGAGAACATCGTCCGCCACATCGAAGAGGGCATGCAGCCGTTCGAGGCGGCCCTCAAGGGCAGCCGCGAGATCGGCTTCACCATCATCTCGATCACGGTCTCGCTGGTGGCCGTCTTCATCCCGGTCCTGCTGATGGGCGGCGTGGTCGGACGCGTGTTCCACGAGTTCGCCGTCGTGGTGACAATGGCGATCGCGGCATCGGCCTTCGTCTCCCTGACCCTGACGCCCATGCTGTGCGCGCGCCTGCTCAAGCCGATGCGCCATGGGCCGACGCGCGTGGGTCTGCTCGACCGCGTGCTCGAAGGCGGCTTCAACGCCATGCTTGCGGTCTATGATTTGCTCTTGAAGTTCTGCATGCGCTTCAAGCCGCTCATGCTGCTCGTTTTCCTTGCGACCGTGGCTGCTACGGTCTGGATGTATTTGGCGATCCCCAAGGGCTTCTTTCC
>DATFDU010000366.1:0-7417 GCA_035251915.1 Dongiaceae bacterium
TGACGTCTCTGCCGCGGCCAGAGCCGCTTCGAAGCACGCACGCGCCTCCCGCCAGGCCGCGCGGCCCAGCGCCGCCTGGCCGGCATCAAGTGGGTTGTTTGGCGCGTGAGAAATGGCAGTCATGGGCCGAACCAACATCCCTGCCGTCCTTGCCGACTGAATCTTGCCGACTGAATATAGTACCGGCTCAATGTGGTTAGAATTGGTTTCGCCAGTTCTCGCGACTCCGATCGCGGCCATGGAGCAATGAACCGGCGGTGCATGCCGGGCGGGTGGGCTCGATCCGCTCGCAGCCATCATATGACCACATTGTTGACCTAAATCAGGGTCTGGGCTGGCTCGGTTAGAAACCTGGGCTGACACACTTTGCGACAACCTTGCCCTCGCAATCGAACCAACAGGCAGCTACATTGTTAACTACTCTGGGCTAGGATCGGATCGGAAAGCCGGCGCTACCCATGCAGGAACCTAGACCATCCTTGCGATCGCAGGCCGCCCCGAATCCGATGGCGGCCCTGCCGGTGCGCGTTCGGCTGTGGGCCTGGGGCGCCTGGTTCCTGATGGTCCTGGAGCAGGTCTGGCGGGCCATCGCCCCGGCCTTGGCCGTCGTCCTCATCTTTGTCATCCTCAGCTTGTTCGACGTATTCGCCGCCGTGCCGCTCTGGCTGCATTGGACGGGCTTGGCCCTGTTCGGCGCCGCCGTGGTCGCCGCCCTGTGGTACGGCTTCCGGAGCTGGCATGTGCCGGCCCGCGGCGATGCCCTGCATCGGCTGGAGGCCGATAGCGGCCTGACCCACCGGCCGCTGACCCACCTCACCGACCGCCAGGCCAGCAACCTGGTCGACCCCTGGGCCACCGTGCTGTGGGCGCACCATCAGAAGCGCCTGCTGGCCAATCTGGGCGAGCTCACCCTGGCGCCGCCCAAGAGCGACGTGGCGCGCCGGGATCCGATCGCGCTGCGCGGCCTTGCCATCCTGCTGCTGGCGCTCGGCGTCGGCATCGCCTGGGAGCAGACGGGCAGCCGCCTGATGGCCTCGGTCGCGCCGCAGCCGCGCGGCACCGCCGACCTTGCCACGATCACGGTCGAAGCCTGGATCACCCCGCCGGATTACACCCGCCTCGCGCCGATCGCGCTGAAGGCCGACCCGGCCGCCAAGCCGGCCGACGAGGAGGCTGCGCTGACCCCGATCGAGGTGCCGGTCGGCAGCAAGCTGCTGGTGCAGATCCAAGGGCTGGGTTCGGCCGCCAGCCTCAGCGCCAACAATGCCGACAAGCCGATGGAGCAGCTGGACAGCGAGACCCAGCGCGCCGAGCTGGTGCTGAAGCAGGGCGACACCATCGGCATCTCCGGCGGCGGGCTGGATGTCGCCTGGCCGATCACCCTGAAGCCCGACATGGCGCCCAGCGCGGTCCTGCAGGAGCCGCGCACCACCGAGCGCGCGGTGCTGCACGTCGCCTATGGCGGAAAGGACGATTTCGGCGTCGCCGACATGCGCCTGGTAATCACCCAGGGCAAGGAATCGCTCGAGCTGCCGCTGACCGTCCAGGGCGCCGACCCGCGCGAGGTGAAAGGCGCCAGCTACCAGGATCTGACCGCGCACCCCTGGGCCGGATTGCCGGTGGAGCTGCGCGCCGTGGCGCGCGACGCGCTGGGCCAGATCGGCGCCTCGGCGCCGGTCGCGATGACCCTGCCGGAGCGCAAGTTCTATCATCCGGTCGCGCGCGCCATCATCGAGCAGCGCAAGCGCCTGGCCAAGGATGGCAACCCGGTTGCCCTGCCGGTCGCGCGCCGCCTGGCCCAGCTGATGAGCCAGCCGGACGCGTTCGACAACAGCATCACCACCTTCATGGCGCTCGATTTCGCGATCAAGCGCATGACCTCCGACCCGATGGAGAAGGAAGAGCTCGCCGGCGTCCTGCAGCTGATGTGGGATACCGCGCTGGCGCTCGAGGACGGCGGCATCAGCATGGCGATGCGCGAGCTGCGCCGCCTGCAGCAGGCGCTCGAGGAGGCGCTGGCGCGCGGCGCCTCCGACGAGGAGATCGAACGCCTGATGAACGAGCTGCAGCAGGCGATGAACGACTATCTGCGCCAGATGCAGGAGCAGATGGCCCAGGCCATGCAGAAAGGCATGGAGATGGGCCCGATGGATCCCAACTCGCTCCAGCTGTCGCAGCAGGACCTCAACGAGATGCTGAACGAAGCGCGCCGCATGGCGCAGAACGGCGCGCGCGAATCAGCCCAGCAGATGCTGCAGCAGCTGCAGAACATGCTGGAGAACCTGCAGATGGCGATGCCGATGCCGGGCCAGCAGGGCGGCCAGGGCCAGCAGATGCTGAACGACCTCGGCAAGATCATGCAGCAGCAGCAGCAACTGCTGCAGGACACCTTCCGCCGCCAGCGCGGCCAGCAGCCGGGCGACGGCCAGCAGGAAGGCATGGGCGAAGGCCAGGGCCAGGGCCAGCCCGGCGGCAATGGCGCCGCCGCGCAGGAAGCGCTGCGCCAGCAGCTCGGCGAGCTGATGCGCCGCTTCGGCAACGCCACCGGCGACATCCCGCAGGGCCTGGGTTCGGCGGAGCAGTTCATGCGCGGCGCCACCGGCGCGCTGGAGGGCGATGACCTGGACGGCGCGGCCCAGGCGCAGAACGACGCGCTCGAGCAGCTGAAGCAGGGCATGCAGCAGATGAGCCAGTCGATGCGCCAGCAGATGGGCAATCAGCGCGGCCCCGGCCAGCGCGACCCGATGGACCCGTTCGGCCGCGCCCTGAGCGAGGACGAGGGCCCGGGCGGCGACGCCTTCGCGCGCGAAGGCTCCGACGTGCTGCCGCCCAACGCCGACATGGACCGCAGCCGGCAGATCTTCGAAGAGCTGCGCACCCGCCGCAACCAGCCGCAACGCCCGAAGATCGAGCGCGATTATCTGGACCGGTTGCTCCGGCAGTTCTAATCCCGCCCAACTCCTCTTTTCCGGTGGCCGGAGGATTCGCCAGCCAGGCGCCACGCGGCGATCAGCCGGCGCGCGCGTTGGATCCGGTCAGGGATATCCAGAATAGATGAAGGCCAGAACCGCAACGAGGATGAGTCCGAAGACAAGGCCGCCGAACATCAGCCAGCGGACGAACATCTCCCACGTCCGTCTCTTGGACTGGACAAGCTCCTCGACCGAGCCCGTTTGCAGATTGTCGTTGCCGTAGCGCGTGAAATCATGCACCAGGCGTTGAAGTCGCGTGCCGCGCGACCGGTCGTCGCGCCGTGGCGCAACCTGCCGCTGCTGTGTGGCTGGCATGCTGCCCTCACAGATTCCGAAACGTCCATCGCTGATCCGGCAACAGCCCGTCTATCCCCGCCGTTCCAGCGCGGCACGGACATGCGACTTTATGCGCCGGTGACGGTGCGACAGGAGAAACGCGGGGACGGCTCTTACCTATAGAAAACCACCGCCCCGCTCGGCATCAGCTGCTCCAGCAACTCGAAGTCCCCGACGTTGCGCGAGAGCACTGCCGCTCCCACCTTGAGCGCCTGCAGGAAGATGAGGCTGTCGTTAAGCAGCTTGCGCTCCTGGCTCTGACCAGATGGGATGCACCCGAGCCGCAGCGCCTTGCCGGCGAGCATGCCGGCCTTGCCCCAAAGGTCGATGTCGGGCGCGAACAGGCGGTGCCTCGGAATGTCGTCGATCGCGCCCGCCAACGCCGCAAGCGCTTGCTGAGTGGCGGAGCGGGCGAGGTCAAGCCGGCCGAAGGCATGGGTCAACTCCGCTAGGCAGACGGCAGAGTGGAAGATGCTCCGGTAGCGCAGGAGATCGTCGACAGCTGCCGGCGTCCGGCCCTGGAGCGTATCGAGATAGACGGTGGTGTCGATGAGAAGCGGCACGCCGGCTTTCGCTTCGCCGTCCACCCATCGCAGCTCGCTCTCCGGGCGGGCCTTGAGCGCACCGCGTGCCTGCGGCTTCAGCGCGCGCTCGGCCTTCCGGAGGTCAAAGCTCAAGGTCGAGGTCCGGATCGATCGTGCCCTTGCGCTTCAGGAACCTGTCGCCGAAGTCGTCCGCCAGCGCCAGGTTCGACAGCGCGACTTCAAGCAGCTCGGTATCGGTGCTGACGCCGGCGCGCTTCTTCGCCGCCTTGACCAGAGCGGTCGAAACCCGGCCTCGGATGACCACATCCTTCGGCCCGCCGATCAGACCGGCATTCCTCGCCTCGCTCATGATGAGGTCGGTGCGGTTGCGCCGGATGGCGGCCGCGCCTGGGTCCGCCGTGGTTCGTTCCGACCTGGGTCGAGGCATGCGGAAACTCCTTGTGCTACAAATTACGGAAAATGTAGCACAAGCCGGGCGCAGAAGTCACCTGCCGATTATCCTCATCCCTCCCGCGGCAACACCGTGAGTACCCGGCCGATGAAGGTGTGGAACTGTTCCATGTAGTTGCGCAGGAACTTTTCGGTTTCCGGGACCGTGACCGCGCCGTCGTCCGCGATCATGCCCGGCTTGAACTGGACATAGGCTTCCGGCGCGTTCATCTGGGGCGCGTTGCAGAAGCTGAGCACGCCGCGCAGGCTCTGCTGCGCGAGCGCGGTGCCGATCGAGCCCGGCGAGGTGCCGATCACCGCCGATGGCTTGCGCGTGAAGGCGTTGGTCCCGTATGGCCGGCTCGCCCAATCGATCGCGTTCTTGAGTCCACCGGGGATGGACCGATTGTATTCCGGAGTCACGAACAGGATGGCGTCGGATGCGGTGACGGCCGCCTTGAAGTCCCGCGCCACCTGCGGAAAGTCGTCGTCGTAGTCGTAGCTGTAGAGCGGCAGGTCCTTGAACGGGATCTCCTTGAACTCCATGCCCTCCGGCGCGAGCCGGATCAATGCACGGGCGAGCTTGCGGTTGATCGACGCCTTGGCGAGGCTGCCGACCAGATAGCCGACCTTATAATGGGTCATGGGATGTCCTTTCCGTGGAGCATCCAGTCGACAGCGCCGGCTGCGGCCGCCGCCATCTTGGATGTCCCATCAACATCCGCTCGTTGCCCCTGTTCCACCACATCTCTCGGCGGCATCGCGCCACGTTTGGGCGATGAATGAGGATGGTAGCCCCGCCCGGATTCGAACCGGGATAGCTCTCCAGTCCGGAGACGAGCCGCGTATAAGGCGGGTGTTTTAGCCAGTTAAACTACGGGGCCGCGGATTAGGCGTGCGTCGATCGTATTCGACGGCTCAGGCTGGCTGCCATGCTAGGAAATCCCCCGCGCCTGCAGCGCGTCGTCGACCACGGCGCAGATCTCCTTCAGCGAGAACGGCTTGGAGACCACGCGGTCGATCAGGGCGTCGAGGTTGTGGGCGCGCTGGCGCTCCGCCGCGAAGCCGGTCATCAGCACCACCGGCAGGGCGGGACGGTCCTTGGTCGCTTTCAGCGCCAAGGCGATGCCGTCCATGCCGGGCATGACGATGTCAGTCAGCAGCAGGTCGTACGGAGTCTCCTCCAGCGCCGCGAGCGCGGAGCCGCCGTCGCCCACCGCGGTCACGTTGTGGCCGTGATAGGCGAGCGCGCGCTTCACGAACTCGCGCACCGCTTCGTCGTCTTCCGCCAGCAGAATTGCTGCCACCGATTCACCGTCTGATTGGCCGGCGTTGTCCGGGTTGTCTCCACCGCCTGGTTGCCGGTCTAGCCCATCAGTCATTCTGGCTCAACTCATCCTTCTTGCCAGCGCGTGGAGCGCCCGCATACGGCTCGAAGGATAGACGCGCCGCTCTTAAGAATTGGTGATTCAGGACTCGTCCGCCACGCTGAGCATCGCACTGACGGCGTTTGGCGGCCAATTGTCGAAAGATTTCTTAAAGTTAATGTTTTGTCCCGGCTCAAGGACCAGCTCCTGCAGGCGGAAGCGCAGCGGCTCCATCTGGCTGTTCACGTCGTCGATCGGGATCACCATCAAGGTGGGCGCGTTCACCGGAGACTGGGACAGATTGAAAATGGTCGCGGTCAGGTCGATGACATTGCGACCGGTGGCTTCGTCGTGCGTAATCTTGGCGACGAAGTTCGAGATCTCAAGGTCCGCGGCGGGATCATCGGTGGACAGCTGCAGCAGCGAGTAGATCACGTCGGCGCCGGGCACCGTGCGCGAGATCACGTCGCGAAAGAAGTAGGCGGCGATCAGCAGGCCGATGACCAGCCCCGCGACCAGGATGAAGCCGAGATTGGAGCTGCGCTTGGCCGGGCGCATGGGCCGCATGCGCGGGGGCACGGTGATGGGTCCCGGCGGAGTGCGCCGCGCCAGGCGCGCGATCGGATTGGCCCCCGGCGAACCCTGCAGCTTTCCTTGCGAAACGGTGTAGCCCTCGGGCCGTGCCCCGGTCACCTGCTCGGCGATGGCGGCAAGGGACTGCGCCATCTCGGCCGGGGTTTCCGGCGGGGTCGGCGGATGGGTCTCGGCCTCTTCGGGCGGCGGTGGCACCGACTCGGCGACCGGCGGGGCCGGTTCGGACGGCGGCTCGGGGGTGGCGATCTCGGCCGGCTCCTCGTAGCCCCCAGGATGTCCCTCGGGCATCTGGCGCCAGCGATGCGCGCACTTGGCGCAGCGCACGTTGCGGCCCGCTGGCAGCAGCTTGGCTGGGTCCAGGTTGAACCGGGCTCCGCAGGACGGGCAGGCGATGATCACGCTTTTCTCGGTCCCCCTTTAACCGCCCCAAAAAGCAAGCGCTTCCGAATGGTTATAGTTCTCGGCCATCCGACCGGGCAAGCCTGGACCTGGGCCGGGCCAGCGTGCAATCCTCCCGGGCTGAGGGCGACTCGGGTAGTCAGTAGGCGGTTCAGGGGCCTGAATAGTGGTTTTGTTCGACGGCGTCGCGGTGCGATATGGCGCTGGGCCGGAAGTGCTGCGGGGCATCTCCTTCACATTGGCGCCGGGCTCGTTCCACTTCCTGGTGGGGCCGAGCGGCGCCGGCAAATCCTCGCTGCTCAAGCTGATCTATCTCGGCTTGCGCCCGGCCGCCGGCCGGGTCGAGCTGTTCGGCCGTGACGTCTCGGTCCTCAGGCGCTCGGACTACCCCGCCATGCGGCGCCGCATCGGGGTGGTGTTCCAGGATTTCCGGCTGATCGAGCACCTGTCCGCTATGGACAACGTGGCGCTGCCCCTGCGCATCGCCGGCGTGCGCGAGACCGATATCAAGCGCCACGTGCCGGAGCTGCTGTCCTGGGTCGGCTTGAAGCATCATCTCGACGCCCTGCCCGCCACCCTCTCCGGCGGGCAGCAGCAGCGCGTGGCGATCGCCCGCGCTGTGATCTCGCGTCCCAGCCTGCTGCTGGCCGACGAGCCGACCGGCAATGTCGACGACCAGATCGGCGTGCGCCTGATGTACTTGTTCGAGGAACTGAACAAGATGGGCACGACGGTGGTGATCGCGACCCACAACGAGGGGCTGGTCGGCCGCTTC